>JAATGX010000020.1 GCA_015688915.1 Desulfuromonadales bacterium | reverse complement strand
ACGTTGACATGCGCCCACGGCTGGGGAACCAGTGCCTCGTTGATCAGGAAGCCGATAAAGGGGAGAAGTGGGATCAGCCATACGTTGTCAAACATGTAAGACTCCTTTATTCAATCGTTAAGCGTTGTCTATTCGGGGTATCGTGTGGTTCCACTACCACTTCATCAGGTTGACGTCATCAACGTCGATGGATTCCTTGTTGTTGTAGAAGGCGATCATCAGCGCCAGACCAACGGCAGCCTCGGCGGCAGCCACGGTCATGACAAAGAAGACGAATACCTGGCCATCGAGGTTGCCCAGGTGGCGCGAGAAGGCGACAAAGGTCAGATTGACTGCGTTCTGTATTAGCTCGATGGACAGGAAGATGACGATGGCGTTCTTGCGGGTGAGCACGCCGATGGTCCCGATCGAGAAAAGGATGGCACTGACGATGAGATAGCTGTTCAGATTTTCCATTGTATGATTCCCTCTATCTAGAGTTTTTTCTTAGCCAGGATGACCGCGCCGACAATTGCCACCAGGAGCAGGATTGAGGTTATTTCGAACGGCAGCAGGAAGTTGGTGAACATCTCCTTGCCGATCAGTTCGGTATGGCCGAGCTGCTTGATCATCTCGCCGCTGTAGGGGCCGGTGGGAACGGCAACGTGGCCTTTCAGCAGCAGAAACACCGTGTTGATGAGCGTAAAGAAGCCGATAATGGAGCCGAGCACCACCTTGTGCGTATGCTTCTTGGTGGCGTCAACCCTGATGTTGAGCAACATGATGGTAAACACGATCAGCACCATTATTGCTCCGGCATAGACCATCACCTGTACCGCCGCCATGAAAGGCGCATCCAGCATGACGTAATAGGTTGCCAGGCAGAAGAAGGTCATCACCAGCGAAAGTGCACTGTTGATCGGGTTTTTGCAGGAGATCACCAGAATCGCCGATACTATGGCCACCAGCGTGATGATTGCAAAGAAGAGGGTTTCCATTCACTGCTCCTTTATTTCTTTTCTAAGAGTCGTTCCTTGGTGTAGATGAAGTCCTGGCGGCGATAGTTGGCCAACTCGAACTCACCGGTCATCTTGATGGCATCGACCGGGCAGGCTTCAACACAGTAGCCGCAGAAGATGCAGCGCAGCATGTCGATCTCGTACTTGGCCGCATACTTGTCGTGATTGGCGTCCTCGCCCGCTTCGACCGTGATGCACTTGGCCGGGCAAACCGTGGGGCACAGATAGCACGCCACGCACTTCGCCTTGTTATGGGAGACATTCAGGGCATGCAACCCCCTGAAGCGTTGCGCAACCTTGGGCCGCTCGGTCGGATACTGAAGGGTGACCGGCTTTTTGAAGAGGTGCGACAGGGTGATCTTCAGGCCATTTATAATCGGTGTAATCGGATTCATGATTCCATCCTTGTTCTTGGAGTTACGTGTCTCTAAACAGCTTAGTTAATGAAGTAGCCGATGATACCGGTCGCCACGATGTTCAAAAGCGACAGCGGCAGCAGCACCTTCCACCCCAGATGCATCAACTGGTCGTACCGGTAGCGGGGCAGTGTGGCGCGAATCCACATGCAGACGAACATCAGAATATACACCTTGGCCACGAAGTAGACCGGCCCCAGCAGGGGAACCTCAGCGGTCAGCGGGCCGTTCCAGCCACCCAGGAACAGGGTGGCGGTCAGGGCGCAGACCGTGACCATGTTGGCATATTCAGCCATGAAGAACATGGCGTATTTCATGCTCGAATACTCGGTGCAGAAACCGGACACCAGTTCGGTTTCTGCCTCGGGAAGGTCAAAGGGGGTACGGTTGATCTCAGCCAGGGAACAGATGAAGAACATGAACGCGGCCAGCGGTTGTTTGAAGACATACCAGCCAAATCCACCCATGGCCGACTGCTGGGTGACGATCTCGTTCAGCGACAGGGTGCCGGAGAGCATGAATACCGACACAATGGCCAGACCGGCCGAAAGTTCGTAGGAGATCATCTGGGCCGAGGCACGCAAACCACCCAAAAGAGAGTATTTGCTGTTGGACGCCCAGCCCGCCAGGACGATGCCGTACACGCCCAGGGAGGACATGGCCAGAATGTAGAGCACACCGACATTGACGTCATAGACCTTGCCGGACGCCACATCGATATAGCTGGCGATCTGCAACGGTATCTTGTAGCCCGCCACTTCGATCACACCGCCGAACGGTATGACCGCGAAGGTGATAAAGGCCGGAATCAGGGCTATCAGCGGCGCTATCAGGAAGGCGAACGTGCTTGCCTGGGACGGAACGATCTCTTCCTTGAAGAAGAGCTTGACCCCGTCGGCGATCGGCTGCAGGAGGCCATGCCAGCCGGTCCGCATCGGTCCGAGGCGCACCTGCATGTGGCCGATGATCTTGCGTTCCGCGTAGGTGGCATACGCCACCGTCAGCAGCACGAAGATAAACGCCACCAGTACCTTGGCAACCATGGCGATATAGTACATCATCGGTAGTCCTAAAATCTCGATTCCCATCTGTCCCTCTTTTCTTGCGAGTATGAAATAAGTCCGAGAACGTTGGTATCAGTTACTTGGCCAGGGTCACCCAGGTAATCGGGGCACCGGTCCAGACCTGGTTGATCTCTGCCGCGCCAAAGTGGTACGGGGTGAACAGCACGCCCTCCGGCATGCGGGGGCTGACCCTGGCCTTCAACTTCACGGACCCGATGGCGGATGTGATATTCAGCAGATCGTCATTTTCTATCTTCAGCCTGGCGGCATCGCTACGGGAGAGTTCAATGTAGCCCTCGGGGCAGACATACATGGGACCTTCACCGAACTGCGACAGGGTTCCGTTGTGGTACAGTACGCTGCCGGTCACCAGGGCCAGTTTTCCGGGCTCGGGCGTCACGGCGCCAGCCTTCGGCGCAACAAGAACAGGTTTGACGGCAACCGGGGCAAAGACCCCTTCCTCGCCCAGAGCGGCATAGGACATGCCGGCATACCCCTGGGTGGCCGCGGCAATCTCATCAAATACGGCCGACGGAGCAACAGGCGCCTGCCCACCGAGTTTTGCGATGAGGGCCCCGAAAATGTCAAAGTCGGAACGGCTCTGGCCGATCTTCCTGATGGCCGGCTTGATGTGCTGAACACGACGATCAACGCTGGTAAAGGTCCCTTCCTTTTCGGCAAAGGAGCAGGCAGGCAGCACCACGTCGGCCATGGCGGCGGTCTCGGTCAGGAACAGGTCGGAAACCACCAGAAAGTCGGCCTTGTCGAGGGCGCCCTTGATCCGGGCCTGATCCGGGTAGGAAACAACCGGGTTCTCCCCGGCGATGAACAGCGTCTTGATCGATCCATTGGCGCAGCCGTCGATGATCTGGCTGGCGTTCAGGCCGTTGGTAGCATAGAATCCCATATCCACGGCGCCCTGACTGTTGTTTTTCTCGGCCATGCAGAGGATGCCGCATCCTTCCTTGCCCAGCTTGTTGGTCAGGATGGCCAGGTTGGCCGCGGCACTGGCCAGGTCGGCGTTATGTCCGGGATAGGCGTTGCCGGCGGGGAAGAGGATCAGGGCCTTTGCAGCCTTGGCATAGTCGCTGGCGAGTTGCTTGATGTCCGTCGCTTTCAGGCCGCTCTGGCCGGCAACGGCATCGGGAGTGAATCCCGCCAAAGCCTTTTCCAACTCGGCATATCCGGGGATCGAGGCGGCCGAACCGTCGGCCAGCTTCTCATCCAGGATGACCTTCGCAATCGCATTGAGAACGGCAATCTCGCTGCCGGGTGTGTGTATCAGGGTTGTGGCGTCCGGCAGCTTGGAGAGCTTGCCGCTCTTATCTGAAAGGATGTTCAGCTTGACGCCCTTGTTCTTGACCGCCATGTTGATCTCAAAGCCGACGACCGGATGGGTTTCGTAGGTATCGGTTTTGATGACCAGCAACAGGTCGCTCTTCTGTATATCCAGAATGGTTGCCGGTGAAGCCGTTGTCCCGAAACTGCGGGCAAAGCCTTCCGTCAGGGCGGCATGGGCATAGCCGGCGGAATGGTCATGATTGGCGGAACCGGCCGTCTCCATCAGCTTTTTGAACAGCACCAGTTCCTCATTGGTCAGGCGCGGGGTGGCCAGGGCACCGGCCGAGGCGCCGGCACCTTTCAAATGGGACGCGACCAGATCCAGGGCTTCGTCCCAGCTTGCCTCCGTCAATACGTTGTTCTTGCGTACCAGCGGAGTGGTCAGGCGCTTGTCGGAGTTGATGAACTGGTAACCGAAGCGGCCGCGGCAACAGAGCTGGCCCTTATGGAACCCCTGGTTTTCGTCGTAAATCGTGGTAAGGACCTTGTCGTCCTTGACGCCCAAGGTCAGATTACAGCCGGTGCCACAGTAGCTGCAGACCGATTTCTTGTTGGTCAGGGCCCAGAAGCGGGACTTGAATTTGAACGGACGGGCCAGGAGCGAGCCGACCGGGCAGACCGACACGCAGGAGCCGCAGAACTCGCAGTTGAGCGCATCTTCGAACTCGCAGCCGATCTTGGTTTCAATGCCGCGGCTGATGAAGGTCAGGGCACCGAATGAAACGATTTCGTCGCAGATGCGGGCGCACTTGCCGCAGAGCACGCAACGGTTCATATCACGCTCGATCAGCGGATTGTTGTAGTCGATCTCATGATGGAACTTCTCATCGGTGAAGCGGTTGGCATTTACCTGGTATTCATAGGTCAGATTCTGAAGGTCGCAGTCTCCCCCCTTGTCGCACACCGGACAGTCGATGGGGTGGTTGAGCAAAAGCAGTTCCAGTACCATCTTGCGGGCCTTGACGATATCCGGCGTCGAGGTACGGATAATCATGCCATCCGTGACCGGCGTGGTGCAGGCCGGAATCTGACGACCCTTCATCTGCTCCACCTCGACCAGACACATGCGGCAGGCGCCGAAGGGCTTCAGCTTCTTGTCGTGGCACAGGATTGGTATCTTGATCCCGTTCAACTTGGCGGCATCATAAATGGTGGCGTTCTTAGGGGCCGTGACCTGCTTGTCGTCTATCGTCAGATTTACCATCTCAACCTCTGTCAGTGAGTTTGACCGTTTGTTCGCGCGCTGATCGGCAACGATTTTCTATTCGAGAGCCATGAAGCGGCAGGCATCGTAACAGGACTTGCACTTGGTGCACTTTTCCTTGTCCAGAAAGGCAATCTGGCCTTTTTCCCATACAATCGCTTCCACCGGACAGGCCTTCTTGCAGGCGCCGCACTTGACACATTTATCCTCGACCACCTGCCACAGCAGCAGCTCCTTGCAGCAGTTGGAGGGGCAGCGCTTGTCGTTGATATGGGCCTCGTACTCATGGCGGAAATAGTTGATGGTGGAGAGGATCGGGTTGGGAGCCGTCTGGCCCAGGCCGCACAGGGAGGCCTTTTTGATGGCAATGCCCAAATCCTGGAGGGTCTCGATATCCGAGGGTTCGCCCCGCCCTTCGGTGATACGCTCCAGAACGTCGAGCATGACCTTCAGGCCGATCCGGCAGGGGACGCATTTGCCGCACGACTCCATCCTGGTGAAGGTCAGGAAGAACCGGGCAACGTCCACCATGCAGGTGGTCTCGTCCATGACGACCAGACCTCCGGAGCCCATCATGGCGCCGGCCTTGATCAGCGAGTCGTAGTCAACCGGGGTGTCCAGAATCTCGGCCGGGATACATCCGCCGGACGGTCCGCCGGCCTGAACGGCCTTGAACTTGCGGTTATTGAGGATGCCGCCGCAGACATCATAGATGACCGAACGCACGGTCATGCCGGCGGGAACCTCCACCAGACCGGTGTGTTTGACCTTGCCGGTGACGGCGAAGATCTTGGTACCCTTGGTGGTTTCGGTGCCGAGGGCGGCATACCAGGCGGAACCCTTGTTTATGATGTGCCGGACATTGGCGAAGGTTTCGACGTTGTTGATATTGGTCGGTTTGCCCCACAGGCCGCGCACGGCCGGAAACGGCGGACGGGGACGGCTCATGCCGCGCTGGCCTTCAATGGAGGCCATCAGTGCGGTTTCCTCGCCGCAGACGAAGGCCCCGGCACCCATCTTGATACGCATGTCGAAATTGAGGCCCCATCCCTGGATATTCTGGCCCAGCCAACCCGTTTCGTAGCACACGTCGATGGCGTGCTGCAGGCGTTGCACCGCCAAGGGATACTCGGCGCGCACATAGACATAACCAAAGTCGCATCCGATGGCGTAAGCGGCGATCATCATCCCCTCTATGATACAGTAGGGATCGCCTTCCAGCAGCGAGCGGTCCATGAATGCGCCCGGATCGCCTTCATCGGCATTGCAGATGAGGTATTTGTGATCGCCGGGAGAGGCCTTGCAGAAGGACCACTTCATACCGGTGGGGAAACCGCCCCCCCCACGTCCGCGCAGGCCAGCTTTCTTGACCTCTTCGATGACATCTTCCGGCTTCAGGGTTTTGACGCACTTCTCAATGGCCTTGAAGCCGTCTTCCTCTTTATAGGCGTCAATACTGTCGGGATTTATCTGGCCGCAGCCGGACATGACGACGCGCATCTGGGCATCAACGAAGGTGTTGTAATACGGTTTCGCCTTCCGCTTCTCAAGGACCGTCTTGGCAACGATATGCTCATCGACAAGCTGCTCGACCTCTTCAGGCAGGACGAAGTCATAAGTAACCCGCCCCTGTTCCTGGGTAATGATGTCCACCAAGACGTCATTGGCACACAGTCCGCGGCAGCCGGTGTGAATGACCTCGCAACGCTTGCCCACAACCGCGTCAACGCCCTTTTCCTGGAGCACCCGCCTGAATTCGGCCTCAACCTTTTTCGCCCCGGCCGAAATACCGCCGGTTCCTTGACATATCAGAATCTGTATTGCTTCGCCCATAACGCTTTGTCCTCTGCTGGAATGGTTGAGTAGGATTATTTCATCGGCCGCTGGTTGTATTCGGCAATTATCTCGTCAACTTTCTGGACCGTCATCTTGCCGAACGTGTCGTCATTGACCATGGCCAAGGGGGCCATGCCGCAGGCGCCCAAACAGGCAACCTTCTCAAAGGTATAGCGTAAATCCGGTGTGGTCTCGGCGTGACCGATGTGCAGCTTGTCGAAGAAGGTCTCAACGATACGCGGGGCACCCGAAACATGGCAGGCGGTTCCAACGCAGACACGGATGATGAAACGTCCCCGCGGCTTGAGATGGAACTGGGCATAAAAGGTAAGAACACCGTAGATCTGGCTGGGGTAGACGTTCAACCGCTCGGCGACATAATCGGCAACCTTGCGGGGCACATACCCGTACTCCTCCTGAACCCCCTGAAGAACCGGCATCAGGTTCCCCGGCAGATCTATGTACTTATCGATAACCTTGTCGGCCAAGGAAAGGTCGACTTCCGGTTCCTGCTCTTCTATTTGTTGCGCAACCGCTTCACTCATGCGCGCCATCTCCTTTGAACTGTGCGGGAGTTATCTGTCAATTTCGCCGAGAACGATGTCCAGCGTACCAATCACCGCCACCAGGTCGGCTATCATGGCCCCCTTGGCCATCTTCTCGATGGCCTGGAGGTTCACGAATGAAGGCGGACGGACCCTCATGCGGTACGGCTTGCTGCTGCCGTCACTGACGATATAGTACCCCAGTTCGCCCTTTGGATTCTCAACACCCTGGTAAACCTCGCCTTCCGGGACCGGATACCCTTCGGAGGCGATCTTGAAATGGTGGATCAGGCCTTCGATGGAGTTGTAGACGTTTTCCTTGGGGGGATAACAGACCTGCGGGCAATCGGCCAGCACCGGGCCGGGCTTGAGCCTGTCAAGCGCCTGGGTGATGATCTTGCACGCTTGACGCATCTCCACCAGCCGGACCTTGTAACGGTCGAAGGTATCGCAGTTTTCACCCACCGGCACCTCGAACTCATAGTTCTCATAACCGGAGTAGGGGTTGTCGCGACGCAGATCCCAGTCAACACCTGAACCGCGCAACGCCGGCCCGGTGATGCCGATATCGATGGCATCCTCGGCCGAGATCACACCGTTGCCGATGGTACGCTTGAGCCAGATCGGATTGGTGGTCAACAGCCCCTCATATTGATCCAGGTAGCCGGGCATGGCATCGACAAAGTCACGCACCTTCTTCTCGAACTCGGGCGGCACATCCTGCGAGAGCCCGCCCGCGCGGAAAAAGTTGCTGGTCATGCGGGCGCCTGAGATCAACTCATAGGTCTCCATTACGGCCTCACGCTCGCGGAAGGCGTAGATGAAGACCGTCATGGCGCCGATATCAAGGGCATGGCAGGCAATCCAGACCAGATGCGATTCAAGACGGGTCAGTTCGGCCATAATTATCCGAATGGTCTGCGCCCGCTCGGGGACCTGGATATCCAGCAATTTTTCAACCGCCAGGATATAACCGAGATTGTTGTGCATGGGCGCCAGATAGTCCATACGATCGGTCAGCGGCAGCACCTGATGATAGGTGCGGTGCTCGGAGAGCTTCTCGATCCCGCGGTGCAGGTAACCGATGTCCGGGGTGATCTTGGAGATCACCTCGCCGTCCAGTTCGAGAACGAGCCTGAGAACCCCGTGGGTACTGGGATGCTGCGGCCCCATGTTCAATGTCATTTTTT
>JAATGX010000078.1 GCA_015688915.1 Desulfuromonadales bacterium | reverse complement strand
GATGGTCAGTTTGATGGTATTGGAGACGATGAACACGACCGCAACCACCAGGAATCCCCCAAGCAGGGCGCCCAAAAGGCGCATGAAATTGAGGAACGTGTTGAAACGCCTGACCCATTCTTCGCCGTACTGCACCTCCCCGATGCCGGGAATCCGTTTCAGGGCCGACACAAATGTCTCCACCGCAAGGGTATCGCGGCTGGCGCGTTTCAGCGAGATTTCGAAGGAGGTGGGCAGGATCTCGGGGCGCACCCCTTCCAACAGCGTTTCCTGGCCGCGCAGCCTGCTTTTGAAACGTTTGAACGCCTCATCGCGTGAGACGTAGTTCACGCGGGCCGCGCCGGGAATGGCAAGGATCCTGCTCCGCAGCGAGCCCTGCTCCTGGGGCGTGAGGTCGCGGTCGAAATAGGCCGTCACCTGCACCCGCTCGCTCCAGTTTTCCGCGGCGGTCTCCAGGTTGACAAACACCAGCAGAAACAACGACACGACCAGGAGCGCCAGGGTGATGGTGCCGATGGTCACCACATTGACGAATACATTCTGGCGTATGTTGCGGAACGCCCGGCCGACAAAATAGCCCAGACGCCCGCCAAATCCCTCACCCGCCAGGGTGGGCCGCTTGTTAGGCCGGCTCACCGGAGATGTCTTCTTTTTCCACCTGTTCAACGATCTCTCCCTTGCTGAGGGTAATCAGCCGTTTATGACCGTGTTCGATCAGCCTCCGGTCGTGGGTCGCCACCACCACGGTGGTTCCCCGCACATTGGCTTCCTTGAAGATGTTCAGGATCTGGTTCTTGTTGGCGTCGTCCAGATTACCGGTCGGCTCGTCGGCCAGCAGGATCTTGGGGTCGTTCACCAAGGCACGGGCCAGGGCGACCCGCTGTTGTTCCCCCCCCGAAAGGCGTTGCGGGATGAGATTGATCTTGGACTCCATCCCCATCTGTTTGAGGGTGTGCATGACCTTCTTGCCGATGTCCGCCCTGCCCCACCCCAAAACCTCCAGGGTAATGGCCACATTTTCGAACACCGTCCGGCCGGGAAGCAGCTTGAAGTCCTGGAACACCACCCCGATGGAGCGCCGCAGAAGGGGGATCTGGGCGGATGACATGCGGGAGACGTTCTGGCCGTCGATCAGCACCTGCCCACGGGTGGGGGCCAATGCCCCGTACAACAGCCGCAGGAGCGTCGTCTTGCCCGCCCCGGAAGGGCCGGTCAGGAAAACGAACTCCCCCTTGCCGATGCGCAGGTCGATATCGTTCAGGGCAGTGGCATCCTTCTGGTATGCCAGTGAAACATTGTGTAACTGGATCATGCCGTCACCATTTCATTGTAAGGGGTATCGTGTCCACCACCGGGTCTGATCCGCCACAGTCCCGCAGACCGTGCCCGTTTCCGGAGAAAGCGCACCGCCAGGCCGCTTCAGGCGTGCAGCATCCCTACGATCCAGACGATGTACGACACGACCAAAACCGCGCCCCAGGTCAGGGCGGGACGGACAAGGAACAGCCCGCGACCGGGAAATGCCCTGAAGATAAAGATCAGGGCCGAAAGCAGCCAACCGGCCAGTCCGGCCACCATCACCATTGCCCAGACATCGTTCATTACGGCTATCCTTTCCTGCCGAGAAGCCGGCGCATGACTGTTCCGAGCTTCAGCTTCCACACCATGAACACCGCCTCGCGGACTATCTTGCGCGACATTTTCGAGGTTCCTGCGTGGCGGTCGATGAAGATGATCGGCACCTCAACGATATGGAACCCCTTTTCCTTGCAGCGGTAGTTCATCTCTATCTGGAACGAGTACCCGTCCGAGGTGACCGTGCCAAGATCGATCGCCTCCAGGACGGAGCGGCGGAAGCACTTGAAACCGCTGGTGCAGTCCTTGAGCTGGAGCCCGGTTATGAAACGGGTATAGACGCTGGCGAAATAACTGAGCATCAACCGGCGCAGCGGCCAGTTGACCACGCTGACGCCGTTCAGGTAACGTGACCCGATCACCAGGTCGCAGTTCCGGATGGTTTCGAGAAACAGCGGCAGGATCGTCGGATCATGGGAAAAGTCGGCATCCATCTCGATCAAAACGTCGGCGCCCGCGGCCAGGGCGGCTCTGAATCCGTCGCGGTAGGCCGATCCCAGGCCGAGCTTGCCGGAGCGGTGGATGACCCTGATCCGGTCGCTGGAGGCTGCCAGCTCATCGGCCAGCAGTCCCGTGCCATCGGGCGAGTTATCGTCCACGAACAGGATATGCAGGTCGGGATGCTGGCTGAGCACCTCGCCGGCCAGCCGGATGATATTGTCCCGTTCATTGTAGGTGGGTATGATGACGATTGCTTTCAAGCGGTGCGCTTCTCCGGGACTGCCTAACGGCGTGATACGAACAATACGGAAAAGAGGGGTGAAAAGTCAAGGCAAGAAGCCGTCCGATCCTGCCGCCCCGCTCACGTGCGTGCGGCGGTTTTCACCACACCCCGGCGATCCCCGTGCCACACTGCCGGCAGGCGCCGTCGACCAGGTCGCGACCCACCACCCGGAACCCGCTGCGCCGCACCGCGGCCCGGCCGCAGCCGGGACAGGCGGTGTCCTCTTGCCCGCCGCTGATGTTTCCCTCGTAGATGTAACGCAGCCCGGCCCGGCGTCCGGCCTCCGCGGCGCGCTCAAGGGCACCGGGAGGCGTCGGGCCATGGTCGGTCATTTTGTATTGGGGAAAGAAACGCGAGATGTGCCAGGGGACGTCAATCCCCACCTCACGGGCGATGAAGGCGGCGATCCCCTCCAGTTCAGCCTGGTCGTCGTTTTCTCCGGGGATGACCAGGGTGGTGAGCTCCACCCAGATGCCGCGTCGATGGTAATCGCGGATGCACTCCAGCACCTCCTTGAGCCGCGCCCCGACGACACGGTTATAGAACGTCTCGGAGAACCCCTTCAGATCGATGTTGGCCGCGTGCAGGAACGGGGCGATGGCGTCCAGCGCCCCGGGGGTGATGTAGCCGTTGGTGACAAAGATGTTCTTCAGTCCGGCCGCCACGGCCAGACGGGCGACATCGAGCGCGTATTCCAGGAAGATGGTTGGCTCGGTGTAGGTGTAGGAGATGGAACGGCAGCCGGCTCGCACGGCACGGGCCACGATCTCCCCGGGCGGGACGGACTCGCCGGGAACGTTCCCCTCGGCATCCGGGGCATGCTGGGCAATGGAGTGGTTCTGGCAGTGGCGGCAGCGGAAATTGCAGCCGACCGTGGCGATGGAGTAGGTGGTAGAACCGGACAGAAAATGGAAGAGCGGTTTCTTTTCAACGGGAT
>JAATGX010000126.1 GCA_015688915.1 Desulfuromonadales bacterium | reverse complement strand
ATTTTGTCCACTCCTACTACGTGCGGCCGGACGACGAGGCGGTCATCGCCACCACCACTAATTACGGCATCGACTTCTGCTCCGCCATCTGGAAGGACAACATCGTGGCCACCCAGTTCCACCCGGAGAAGTCCCAGGATGTGGGGCTGCGGATACTGAAGAATTTCGCTGAAATGAAAGGCTGACATCTGCCACGGAGACACAGAGGCACGGAGAACGGCGAGAGAGAAACTGAACATACTGTCTGTTTTTCTCTGTGAACCTCTGTGTCTCTGGGGCTCTGTGGCAGATGTTTCTGAAAGGTACTTATGATCGTCATACCCGCCATTGATCTGAAAGAAGGAAAATGCGTCCGCCTCGAACAGGGGCTGATGGACAAGGACACGGTCTTCAACGACGACCCGGCCGCCCAGGCCCTGGAATGGCAGCGCCAGGGGGCCGAACTGCTGCACATCGTGGACCTGGACGGCGCCTTTGCCGGAGAGCCCAGGAACAAGGCGGCCATCGAGGCCATCATCCGGGCCATTTCCATCCCGGCCCAGTTGGGCGGCGGCATCCGCGACCTGGCCACCATCGAGGCCTACCTGGCCCTGGGACTGTCGCGGGTGATCATCGGCACGGCGGCACAGCGCAACCCGGAACTGGTGCGTGAGGCGTGCGCCAGGTTCCCCGGCCGGATCGTGGTCGGCATCGACGCCAAAAACGGCATGGTGGCCGTCCAGGGATGGGCCGAGGTAACCGGCATCACGGCGGTGGAGCTGGCCCGCGCGTTCGAGGATTGCGGTGTTGCGGCCATCATCTACACCGACATCAGCCGCGACGGCATGCTGCAAGGGCCGAACCTCGAGGCCACCAGGGCGCTGGCCGAAGCGGTCTCCATCCCGGTCATCGCCTCGGGCGGCGTATCGTCGCTCAGGGATATCGCGAACCTGATGGCCATCGAATCGAGCGGCGTGAGCGGCGTCATCACCGGCAAGGCGGTCTACACCGGTGCCATCGGGCTGGCCGAGGCGATCAGGCTGACAAAGGGGCAGGCCTGACATGCTTACCAAACGCATCATACCCTGCCTGGATGTGAAGGGGGGCCGCGTCGTCAAGGGGGTGCAGTTCCTGGAACTGCGCGATGCCGGCGACCCGGTGGAGATCGCCGAGATCTACGACCGCCAGGGGGCCGACGAGTTGACCTTCCTGGACATCACCGCCTCCAGCGATGAACGCGCGATCATCATCGACGTGGTACGGCGTACCGCCGAGCGGGTCTTCATGCCGCTCACCGTGGGAGGGGGCATCCGCACGGTGGACGATATCCGGGCACTGCTCAACGCCGGGGCCGACAAGACCTCCATCAATACCGCGGCCGTGCATCGCCCGGAATTCGTCAAGGAGGCGGCCGAGCGGTTCGGTTCCCAGTGCACGGTGGTGGCCATCGATGCCCGCCGCGTTCCGGGTGAGGATCGCTGGGAGGTCTATACCCACGGCGGCCGGAACCGGACCGGCATCGACGCGGTGGAGTGGGCGGCCAGGATGGAGCGGTACGGTTCGGGCGAGATCCTGCTGACCAGCATGGACCGGGATGGCACCAAGGACGGGTACGACCTGGAACTGACCCGCGCCATCGTGGATGCGGTCTCGATCCCGGTGATCGCCTCGGGAGGGGTCGGAAATCTGGAGCACCTCTATGACGGCTTCACGAAAGCCGGCGCCAGCGCCTGCCTGGCAGCCTCCATCTTCCACTACCGGGAATACACCATTGGCGAAGCCAAGCAGTACCTGAACGAGAAAGGGGTGCCGGTGCGCCTATGAACGAGCAAACGCACATCATCGACGCCGTCTACCGGGTCATTCTCGACCGCAAAGCCAACCCGACCGAGAACTCCTACACCGCCTCCCTGATGGCTAAAGGCATCGACAAGATCCTGAAAAAGATCGGCGAGGAGGCCACCGAGGTCGTCATTGCCGCCAAGGGGGGCGCACGGCAGGAGATCGTCTACGAGTCGGCCGACCTCGTCTTCCACCTGTTGGTGCTGCTGGGGCATTGCGATATTCCGGTGGAGGATGTGTACGCCGAGCTGCGGCGCCGCTTCGGCACCTCCGGCATCGAGGAGAAGAATTCCAGGGGTGGCTCCTGATACGGGCGACTGTTTCGGTGGGGCCGTATCCGGTGCAGACCAGCACACACGGGCATGGGAGGCAATATGTAGGCCGGATCGAATTTACTTGTTGACAATGCCGCCAAAACTAGTATTATT
>JAATGX010000016.1 GCA_015688915.1 Desulfuromonadales bacterium | reverse complement strand
GGACCGGCAACGAGATGTTCATGATCGGCGACCGCAACGTCATGCTTGCCTTCCAGATGCTGGAGGAATACGGTGTGCCGGTCGCCGCCAGCGACGTGGGGGGGCGGGTGGGGAGAAAGATCGTCATGCATACCGCCACCGGGGTGGTGCTGGTGGGGAAGGGGAGAAGGTTGGCGGCCCGCAAACATTAGGCTCCGCTTCTTTTGCCGCCGTGCGAGCCGCCGCGACCTATCCGGACGGAATCCGGCCAAACAGGCCGGGGGACGGAAAAGCAGCAATCGACATTGACTTTATGGTTTAACTTCTTTAACATCCCTTTATATCTGAATTAACCCTGCCGATGCTTATTTATACGGAACAAGGTGTATAATCCATGCAAAAAATTCCTTTGATGAGGGCCGCGGCCGGAATGGTGCTGGCGCGGGATGTCTTTCGCAATGACAGCCCCGTTGGCATGCCGATATGCGGCAGGAAGACCGTGCTGACCGATGAGCTCATTGCCCGTCTCGACAGTCTGGATGTGAACGCGATCTATGTTGAGGGTCATCCGGTCTGGGAGGATGGCGACCGGTCGTTTGAGGATATGTTGCGAGAACTTGACCAACGCTTCGAGAAGGTCCGAAATGACCCGTTGACGGCCAGGTTGTACGAGATTTATGTGGAGCACCTGAAACGATCCATGGGAGATGCTGGTGGACAACAAGCGGAATGAACTGAAAAAGATCATCATGGACACCAAAACGCTTCCCACGCTGCCGGGTGTCGTCAATAAACTCAACTCACTGTCGGATAACGACAAGGCCTCGGTGCAGGAGATGGCCAAGCTCGTCTCCTCGGACCAGGTCCTGTCCGCCCGGATCCTCAGGTTGGCCAATTCCCCTTCCTACGGTTTCTACCGGGTGTCCACCATCTCGAACGCCATGATCCTTCTGGGGGTCAACGTGGTCAAAAGCCTGGCGCTCAGTTCCTCCATCTTCGAGATCATGGAGAAGAACAGCGTGGGGCTTTGGGAACACTCCCTGGGGGCCGGCGTGGCGGCGAACGTGATCGCCCGCAAGCTCGGCCTGCCGGAATGCGAGGAAATATCGACGGCGGCCCTGCTGCACGACATCGGCAAGGTGATCATAAGCCTGAAATGCAGTGAGGCGGAAGAGCAGATCCGCATCACCGTTCAGGAACGCGATCTGTATGTGCTGGATGCCGAACGGGAGGTTATCGGCACCGACCATGCCGAAGTCGGTGGCTGGCTGGCCAAGAGTTGGTTTCTGCCCGACAAGCTGAGCGAGCCGATCACGTTTCACCACGAGGTGACGCGGTCGGTGAATCACCGTATCAAAACGGCCGTGGTGCATATCGCCGATGTGCTTATCAAGGCCAGCGGCTTCGGCGACAGCGGAGACGTGTATGTCCCGCAGATTCAGCCGGTCGCCTGGGATATCCTCAAGTTCAACGAGAAGTTGCTGGCTGAGGTCATCGAAGAGCTGGAGGATAAACTGGTGGAGGTAAAAAACTTCAGCCTTGAGCTGCAAAGCAGCGATGTCCCAGCCGGCTAGGATCTCATTCGTATCGTCGGACGCCCAGCTTGCGTTGCGCCTCCAGTTGCGCCTGCAAAGCAAGGGTTTTCAGGTCGCTTCCCTCGCTTCCTTCGAAGGTGTGCTGGGACTTTTCTATTCCGACCCGCCCGACCTGCTGATTGTCGATTTCCACTCCGATTTTGCCGCTTGTGCCACCATTATCACCCCCCTGCGCAACGACAGTTTTTTCAGCACCATTCCCATCATTGCCCTGATCGCCCCAAGCGATTGTGAAAACTTTGAATGGGAAAACTGCGCGCTGGATGACTTCATCCACCTGCCGGTCAATATCGAGGAACTGTCCTTCCGCATCTCCCTGGCGCTCTCCCGCATCAAGCGCATCTTCGACAATAATCCACTCTCGCGACTCCCGGGCAATACCTCCATCCAGAAGGCCATCGAGGAGGCCATGGGCAAGGAGGTGTCGGTTTGCTACGTGGATATCGACAACTTCAAGCCTTACAACGACGTGTTCGGTTTTTCCCATGGCGACGAGGTGATCCGCATGCTCGCGCGCATCATGTTCAATGCGGTTCGGGACTCCGGGGGCGGGTTTTGCGGCCATATCGGCGGAGACGATTTCGTCTTCATCCTGCCGAGTGAGCGGGTTGAGGCGGCGCCCGATCCGTGCATGGAAAGCCATTTCGCTTAAGGCGTACGCGAGGGCTGGCCGCGCATCCG
>JAATGX010000207.1 GCA_015688915.1 Desulfuromonadales bacterium | reverse complement strand
TTCCAGTATCCGCACCACGTTGCCGATGGTCACCTTGGAGGGGGCCGACGCCAGGAAGTAGCCGCCCCCCTTGCCGATCCGGCTCTGCAGCACCCCCCCCTTGCGCAGGGAGAGCAGGATGAATTCCAGGAACTTCTTGGGAATGTTCTCCGCCCGCGCCAGGTCGGAGATCAGCACCGGCTGGGAGGCCGGCTGACCCGCCAGATGGTACAGCGCCTTGAGCGCGTATTTCGTCTTCTTCGATATCATCATGTCTATTATGACTATAGATAATATAAGAATAAGGGGCTGTCAATAATTATTTTTCACACCAGTCAATTATGGGTCCTGAAACCGGCACGTCAAGTGGGAGAGAGCTGCCGGGCGTGAGCAGTTCGCGGAAGTGACGGAAGACACCCGGCCATTTGTACTCATCCCGCAAATAGATGGAGCAGGGCCGATGCAACGAATGATGTCGAACCGCGGTCGAGATGACCTCGCGGATACCCGTTGCGCCCCGTTGTACCTCGCTCTTTCGGGCGGCTTCGGAAAAAAATCTTGACACCTGCGCAACAATTCTCCATAGCAATAAAACAGATTGATTGACGTGAAAGCAGAAGATCGGGTGCAGGGCGCGGCCGGTCTTTTTTTCTTTCCCGCCGCCGGGAAGATCATTGGTGGAACAACCGCCTCGTTGAGGCTTCCCGGCATGCCCTCCGGTCGTTACCCCGTGCTGTCAATGTCGAAAGCATGCACTGAACGGATCGTTGCACGGGTTGGATGAAAATCCTCCCGGCAACGGGTTACAGTTTACGGATTTTTCTGAAAAAGGATAGCTGACATGTGGATAGTGCGTCTTGCATTACATCGCCCCTACACGTTCATCGTGCTCTCGTTGCTGCTCATCCTGATCACGCCCCTGGTTTTGCTGCGCACTCCCACGGACATCTTCCCCAACATCAACATCCCGGTCATCAGCGTCGTGTGGTCCTACACCGGCCTGGCGCCCCAGGAGATGAACGACAGGATCGTCTCCGTGTTCGAACGCTCCATAACGACGACGGTGAACGATGTCGAGCATATAGAGTCCCAATCGCTGAACGGCATATCGGTGACCAAGATCTTTTTCCACCCCGGCGCGAACATCGCCACCGCCAACGCGCAGGTGACGGCCATCGGACAGACCCAACTCCGGCAATTGCCGCCCGGCATCACCCCGCCGCTGGTCCTGAATTACAACGCCTCCACCGTACCGATCCTGCAACTCGGCCTCAGCGGCCAGGGGCTCAGCGAGCAGCAGCTCAACGATTTCGCGGCAAACTTCATCCGCACCCAGCTCGCCACGGTGCAAGGGGCGTCCATCCCTGCCCCTTACGGCGGCAAGGTCAGGCAGATCATGGTGGACATCGACGCAGCGAAGCTGTTCGCCCGCGGCCTCTCCCCCCTGGACGTGGTGACCGCCGTCAACACCCAGAACGTCATCCTCCCCTCGGGCAACGTCAAGATCGGCGACACGGAGTACAACATCGTCCTCAACGGGTCACCGCGCACCGTGGAAGAGATCAACGACATGCCGTTGAAGGTCGTCAACGGCATTGTGATCTATGTACGCGACGTCGCCCATGTCCGCGACGGCTTCGCGGTACAGCAGAATGTCGTCAGACAGGACGGCCAGCGGGGCGTACTCCTCCAGGTCGAGAAGTCAGGAAACGCCTCGACGCTGGATATCGTGGCTGCCGTCCGGTCGGCACTGCCGCGTATCGCGGCGGGCCTGCCCCGCGAACTGCGCATACGCCCGCTGTTCGATCAATCCATCTTCGTGAAGGCGTCGATCCAGGGGGTGGTCCGGGAGGGAATCACGGCGGCCTGTCTCACCGCGCTCATGATCCTGCTGTTTCTCGGCTCCTGGCGCTCCACGCTCATCATCGCCGTGTCGATCCCACTCTCGATCCTCGCTTCGCTGGCCGTGTTGTCCGCCCTCGGCGAGACCATCAACGTCATGACCCTCGGTGGACTCGCCCTGGCGGTCGGCATCCTGGTGGACGACGCCACCGTGACCATCGAGAACATCGAGCGCAACCTCAGCCTGGGGAAAGAACTCACCCAGGCCATTCTGGACGGCGCCCAGGAGATCGCGGTGCCGGCATTCGTTTCCACCCTCTGTATTTCCATCGTCTTTCTCCCCATGTTCCTTCTGCAGGGGGTGGCGCGCTACCTGTTCGTGCCGCTCGCAGAGGCGGTCATGTTCGCCATGCTCGCCTCGTACCTGCTGTCGCGGACGCTCGTGCCGACGCTCGTCTTCTACCTCATGAGGAACCATCGCCACCAGCTCGGCGACACGGATTCCAAAGCCGGGTGGGCCCACGATATCCATGTCGGCTTTGTGAAGATGTTCAACCGGTTCGGCGCATGGTACACGGGAAAACTGGAGAAGTGCCTGCGGCACCGTAATGCCTTCCTGCCCGCTTTTCTGGCCGTGTGCCTGTTGGGCCGGCCCCTGGCCCTGGTCCTGGGCAGCGACTTTTTTCCCGATGTGGACGACGGCCAGATACGGCTCCATATACGCACCAAGACCGGCATGCGCCTCGAGGATACCGCCAAGACCGTCGGCCTGGTCGAAGACAGTATCCGCCGGATCATCCCCGCCGCTGACCTGGACGGGATCCTCGACAACATCGGCGTACCGGTCAGCGGCATCAACCTCTCCTACGGCAATGGCGGATTCATTGGTCCCATGGACGCCGAGGTCCTGATCTCGCTCAAGGAGGGACACCGGCCGACGGCGGATTACATCCGGCAATTGCGGGTCAGGCTGCCGCGGGAGTTTGCGGGCACCAATTTCTTTTTCCAGCCGGCGGACATCGTCAGCCAGATCCTGAATTTCGGATCGCCCGCTCCCATTGACGTGCAGATCGTGGGGAACGACCTGGCCGGCAACGCGGCCATTGCCGCGGAGCTGGCCGAAAAGATCCGCAACGTGCCGGGCACGGCCGACGTGCGGGTGCATCAACTGTTCAACCAGCCCCGCTTCGCCGTTGCCGTCGATCGGACCAAATCCCAGTTGACCGGTTTGACGGAACGGGACGTCGCCAACAGCGTTCTCGTGGCGCTCTCGGGCAGCTCCCAGACGGCGCCCAATTTCTGGCTGAACCCGAAAAACGGCGTTTCCTACGCCATCACCACCCAGACCCCCCAGGCCAGGATAGACAGCCTCGATGCCTTGCGCACCCTGCCGGTCACGGCTGCCGGGGGTTCCCAGCCGCAACTCCTGGAGAACATCTCGGAACTGAAAAGGATGGTGGGCCCGGCCGTGGTGAGCCACTACAACATCCAGCCGGTGGTCGATGTGTACGCCAATGTGCAGGATCGCGACCTGGGCGGCGTCTCGTCGGACATCAACAAGTTGATCGCCGGCCTGCAAAAGAAACTCCCCCGGGGAAGCATAATGGTCATGCGCGGCCAGGTGGCCACCATGCGCTCCTCCTTCACCGGGCTGGGGCTCGGGGTCGTTTTTGCCATCGTCCTCGTGTACCTGCTGATCGTCGTCAATTTCCAGTCCTGGACCGATGCGCTGATCATCATCTCCGCCCTGCCCGGGGCGCTGGCCGGGATCTGCTGGTTCCTGTTCCTCACCCACACGACCCTCAGCGTGCCGGCGCTCATGGGCGCCATCATGTCCATCGGCGTTGCCACCGCGAACTCGATCCTCATGGTTTCCTTCGCCAATGACCGGCTCGCCGCCACCGGGGATCCCGTCGCGGCTGCCGTGGAGGCCGGACACACCCGCCTGCGGCCGGTCATCATGACCGCCCTGGCCATGATCATCGGCATGGTCCCCATGGCCCTGGGGCTCGGCGAGGGGGGGGAGCAGAACGCGCCCCTGGGCCGGGCCGTCATCGGGGGGTTGTGTGCCGCCACGGTGGCGACCCTGTTCTTTGTCCCGGTGGTATTCTCTTTTGTTCATCGCAAGCGGCCACGGCCGCTCGACATCACGGATACGACATCAATGGAGTACGGAAAATGACTAATCGCACGATTGCAAACTCCGGGCGGGGAAGCCATGTCTTCACCGTCCTCCTTACCATCCTCTGCGTGGTGATCGTGATGCAGGTGTACTCGCGCGTGACAGCCTCGCGCCAGCTCGAGGCCGCCACCCGCGAACTGGCCCTGACCCCGGTCAATATTACGCATCCCGCAGCCAGTGTACCCACGTCGCAGATAGTGCTGCCGGCCACTGTCCAGCCCTACATGGCCACGACCATCCATGCCCGGACGAACGGCTACCTCCAGAAATGGTATGCGGACATCGGCACGCAGGTGCGCAAGGGCCAGCTCCTGGCGACCATAGCCAGCCCCGAGATCGACTCGCAACTGGATGCGGCCCGGGCAACGCTGCGGCAGGTGGAGGCCGGCCTGAAGCTGGCCCGGATCACCGCCGGCAGATACGCCAACCTCAGCCACACCGATGCGGTTGCCCAGCAGGAGGTGGATCAGGCGGCCCAGAACCTGAGCGGGCAGCAGGCGACGCTCCAGGCGGCCCAGGCCGAGGTGCGGCGCTTGCAGCAGCTTCAGGGGTTCGAGAAGGTGTACGCGCCGTTCGACGGCGTCATCACGAGCAGAAAGACGGACGTGGGCAACCTGATCAATGCCGGCGGTTCCTCGCAAGGGATGGAGCTGTTCCAGTTGTCGCAGATACAGACGTTGCGGGTCTTCATCTCCGTCCCGGAGAACTACGCCGCCGCGGTAAAGGAGGAGAGGGCGGCCCAGGTGGAATTCGCCCAATACCCCGGGCAGACCTTTCCGGGAACCATTGTCCGCAATGCCCACTCCATCGACCACACGACCCGGACCCTGCTCGTGGAGGTCAATGTGGCGAACAAGGATGGCCGGCTGCTCCCCGGCTCCTACGCCAATGTGCG
>JAATGX010000008.1 GCA_015688915.1 Desulfuromonadales bacterium | reverse complement strand
TGGTCTTCATATCTGATGAAATCCTCGAAAAACCGGACGCCCTCTCTGACATAGAATACTGCAAGGTGAAGCAGCATCCCCACAAGGGGCATGAATTCTTGAAGAATACCGGATTGTTCAGTGAAGTTGCGCTTACGATCGTCCTCCATCACCACGAACGATACAACGGCAACGGTTATCCGGGCGGGATCGCGGGGAGCGCAATTCCCCGAAGCGCCCAGTTGACGTCAATTTGTGATGTCTATAGCGCCCTGACCACGGAACGGCCGTACCGCAAGTCATCATCGCCCATGGAGGCCCTCGGTCTGATGCGCGACGAGGCGAAAGCCGGGACCTTTAACAATGAATTGTTCGAACGATGCGCCGAGATCATCACCACCATGAAGGGCGTATCGCACCAGGAGCGCGGTCTGCTTTTGACCAGCCCGGCCCTGAAGGGTTCAATGGAAGTGGTATTGAGGAGTCCCGACACCCGATATGCCGTTTCCATCTAATGCCGATGCCGAATTTTCAATGAAGCCTTCTCTTCAGGGCACAGGGGAGCAGCCGTGTCGCCTCCGTTAATTATCCAGTACATCTTTCGCTTTTGTGACGGCGAAACAAGAGAAATACTTCTCCAGCTCGATGAAACCACCCTTGCCCTCATCCCCGCGGGCACCCACGCACCCCCCGTGTGGGCGAACCTGGACATGCATACCTGCAAAGGTTGTCCGCTTGATCCCGCCGTCAACCCGTACTGCCCGATAGCAGTACACTTGAGCAGGGTCGTCGAGATTTTCCACGAACATAATTCCTACGATGATGTAACGGTGGAGGTTATCGACAGCAGGCGTCACTACCTCAAGGAAACCTCTCTTCAGGATGGCCTCAGCTCCCTGGTGGGGATCATCATGGCGACGGGAGGCTGCCCGGTTCTGGCTCCCCTGCGGCCGATGGTGCGTCACCATCTCCCCTTTGCCACACTGGAGGAAACCGAGTTCCGGATGATTTCCATGTATCTGTTTGCCCAATATCTCCGCCAGAAAGACGGCAAGCAACCAGACTGGTCCCTTGATGGATTAGAGGCGATCTACGACAGGGTCAGGGGTGTGAATCAGTACTTTGCCAAGCGGATACGCTCAGCATCCAGGAATGACGTTGGTGTGAATGTCATTATCATACTCGATTGTTTTGCCAATGCCATACCGTTTGCCATTCGAACCATTATGAGAGACTACGGGAAGTGCTTTGATTCATATCTCGAAAGCTGAGATAACTGCCCGACAGCGGTGTCCGGAAGCGGTTGAGCGCAGTGTCGCCACTCTCATGGTGCTCCAGCCGTTGTTTTCACGTTATTCCCCCCTCACAACAATCCTGCCGTAGCGCCTCGATACTTCCGGTATTATCGTTTCGGTTCCTGAACGTCGAACGTCATGCGATCGAGGAGTTCCCAATTGGTTTTGGCGGCTGGTATGGCAACCCCCGACTTTTTCTGGATTGCCTGGACATACCGGCCGATTCGTTCCTGATCGGATTTCAGGATTTGAATGAATCTATGCCCGCAGACCAGTTCGTCATGCTCCTGTTTGCTCCAGACCGTTTCCGCCAGTGTGCAGACCGGTGGGAGACTGTCTTCCACATCAATAAAGAATATGGAAAGAGGCGAGGGATTGGCGGCTGTCTCGATTGAGATGCGGATGCCCCCGATACTCAGGTTGACGGGGGTATCGTTCAATGTGATGGCGGGAGGGAGCCCCTTTGATTTCATATACGCCACGATGCGCTTCCATTCCTTGCGCAGGAAGCTGAGCGACAAATCCCGCCGCAGGTTGAAAAGCTTGACGGTGGTGTCGACCCGGGGCGCGGCGCGGCGTTGGAACAATTCCAGGTTGCCGCGCAGTTGAAGTTGAAAGATATTGCCGGCCAGGACCTTGATGAGATCCGTCATTACCTGGATGCCGTTACCCAGGGATTCGCTGGTGAGTTTGTAACTGGTCCTTCCCGTGGCAGTGCCAAAGTGGTCATAATCGACAGGATAGGGGATATGCAACTCAATTATGTCGGCGTGACGGGCAACGACATAGCCGCTGAGGGACTCGAAGTGCGCCTTGTCGCGCTCTTCCGACATGTTGATCAGAACTACCTTCTGTCTGAGAGCAAAATACCGGCTGTAATCAGTCTGGTGGGAGGTCATGTGGTCTTTACTACGCCTCGTGATTCAGGTGTGACCATGGAAATGGCTTGAGCACGGATAGTACATCAACGGCACATGAAACGCCAGTCCTTGGTAAGAATATCGAAGGAACCTCGGCCACGATGCGGCACGGCATAGAGCAAAAGGGAAGCAGGTCTCGATCGTTGACAGCAAGCCGGCCGGCTGTTACCTTGTTTTTGCGGATACGGGACCGACAACGGGCAAAAAGGAGAGGATCCACATGAGTGATACGGCCACCATTGTCATTCTGGACGGGTATACCATCAACCCCGGCGACAATCCCTGGGATGGCGTGGAGGCCCTGGGGAAGTGCGTCATCCATGACCGAACCCCCCCGGAGCTTACAATAGAGCGCTCCCGGGATGCGGACATACTGCTGACCAGCAAGGTCAAGCTGGATGCGGCAACCCTGGAGGCGCTGCCGAAACTCAAGTATATCTCGCTGCTGGCAACGGGCTACAACAACGTGGACGTGGCGGCGGCCGGCAAGCGGGGGATTCCGGTCTCCAATGTCCCGGCCTATTCCACCGAATCGGTCGTCCAGACCACCTTCGCCTTGTTGCTGGAACTGGCCACCGGGGTCGGCAGACACGATACCGCGGTCAAAGCAGGGGAATGGTGCCGCTGTCCCGATCATTCCTTTTGGAAGGGTTCGATCGTCGAATTGGATGGCCTCTGTCTGGGGATTGTCGGGTACGGCACCATAGGCCGGGCCGTGGCCAAGGTCGGTGCGGCGTTCGGGATGCGGGTGATCGCCTGCACGCCGCGTATCCCGCACGACCCCGGGCCGGTGCCGGTCCGTTTCGTCCCGTCGGACGAACTGTTCGCGACCGCCGATGTGGTAACGCTCAACTGTCCCCAGACCCCCGAGAACACCGGCTTAGTGAATGCATCCCTGCTTGCGGCCATGAAACCGTCCGCCTTTCTGATCAATGTGGCGCGGGGAGGCTTGGTGAACGAAGCCGACCTGGCGCAGGCGCTTCGCTCCGGACAGATCGCCGGTGCGGGGCTGGATGTGGTCGCCCACGAGCCGATGCTTCCCGACAATCCCCTGTTGGGCGCCCCCAACTGCGTCTTCACCCCCCACCTGGCATGGGCTTCCCTGGCGGCGCGGCAACGGTTGATGGCGATCGTTGCGGGCAATGTGGCATCGTTTCTGGCCGGTGCGCCCGTAAACGTGGTAAACCGCCAGTATCTGTAGCGCCCCGTGCCGGCAATCAAGGGGCATAAGGGACACCGACCGTGATAAGGAAGCTGTCTGCCTTTTTTCTCTCCCTGTCGTTACGGACGCACCTGATCCTGCTGGCATGTCTGCTCGCCTTGCCGTCCATGGCGCTGATCATCCATTCAGGCGTGGCCCAACGCGAGGATTCCATCCGCAGAGGCTTCTGGGAGGCAAGGAGGCTGGTCAATGGCATAGCCACCGAGCAGTACAATCTGAGCGGCGACGTGGAGCAACTCCTGACCGCATTGGCCCAGATCCCGGATATCAAAAGACATGACGCCCCCGCCGCCAATGTGCTGCTGGGTGACATCCTCAGGAAGAGCCCCCATTTCGGGAATATCGTCGTGACCGATCCCGGCGGCGCTGTCTGGGCTTCCGGTCTGCCCATGACGAAACCGTTTTCCCTGAAGGAGAAGCGCGCCTTTCGCAATGCCATCGCCACCCGCCATCTGTCGTCGGGCGAATACGTGGTCGGCGCGCTCTCGGCCAAACCCACCATCGGTTTCGCTTATCCCCTGATCACCGCAAACGGTAACATCAGCGGCGTCATTGCCGGCAACATCGATTTCAACGTGTATACGACCCTGCTGAACCAGGCCGATCTGCCCAATGGCTCAGCCTTCAGCATCATCGACCGCAACGGAATCATCGTCTACCGGAACCTCAATCTCGAGAAATATATCGGAAACAAGCTCAAGGGGGATCTGTTCAGACGCATGGCGAGCGGACCGGACCGGGACGCCTTCATTGACCTGGAGGTGACCGGCGATAAACGGATCGTCGCCTACCGCACCTTGCGCCTGCCGGGCGAATCATCACCCTACCTGTACATCCGCGCCAGTGTTCCGCTCGAAGGGGTCCTGGAAAAGGCGAGATGGGCCGAACTCCACAATATAGCCATTCTGTCGCCCTTTCTGCTGGTCTCCATCGCTATCGCCATACTGATCGGGAATACCTGTTCAATACGGCAAATCCACAAACTACAGGAAGCTTCGCACCGTCTGGCAAAGGGAGACCTTCAGGTCAGGGCCTCCGATTTCGTTGCCGGCGGTGAACTGGGGGAGTTGGCCCGGGCATTCGACAACATGGCCCGGCAACTTGCCGAAAGAGAGCAGGCGCTCCGTAAAAATCAGCAAGAGCTGGACGACCTGTACAACAACGCGCCCTGCGGCTACCATTCGCTGGACCGGGATGGCCTGATCGTACGCATGAACGATACCGAGCTTCGCTGGCTCGGGTATGCACGGGACGAAGTGGTTGGCAAGCTTGTATTTACGGACATCCTTACGCCGGAGAGCCTGAAGGTGTTCGAAAAGAGCTTTCCCATCCTCAAGGAACGCGGTTGGTCACGGGACCTGGAGTTCGATCTGGTACGCCGGGACGGAACGATCATCCCGACGCTCATCAATGCGACCGCCATGAACGATACGGACGGTTCCTTTCTCCTCAGCCGCAGCACCGCCTATGACATGACCGAGCGGAAGAAGGTGGAACAGAAGCTCCAGGAACTGAACGAAAACCTGGCAAAGCAGGTGGAAGTGGAGATCGGGCGGCGTCTCGGGCATGAGCGGTTGCTGGCCCGCCATGCCCGGTTGGCGGCCATAGGGGAGATGATCGGGGCGATCGCCCATCAGTGGTGGCAACCGCTGGCCACGCTCGGCGCGATCGTTCAGGGCATACGGATGGCGTGGGAGGACAAGTGCATGGACAACGCATTCCTTGAGAGCGCCGAGGCGGATGCACAGATGCAGCTCTATTACATGTCCGACACCATCGAGGGTTTCAGGAATTTCTTCAGCCCGGAAAAGGTCATCGAGCGATTCGACATCAGGAAAAAGATCCGCGAAGTAGCTTTGCTCGTAGCCCCCCAATTCGCCGAATCCGGCGTGCGGCTTGAAATTGTCGATAATTCGTCCGGGGACCCGCTGGAGATCCAGGGATATCAAAACGAGTTCAAGCAATCCATACTCAACCTCGTCAGCAACTCACTGGATTCCATTGTGGAGAAAAACCTTCACGGCATTCATGGCAATGATGGAGCCGCTGCCGGCGGACGGGTCGTCCTCTCCGTTGCCGCCGAAGAGGATAACGTCGTGATCCAGGTCCGGGACAATGGCTGCGGCATACCGGACGAGTACGGCGACAAGGTGTTTGAGCCCTATTTCACCAGCAAATCGGCGGGCAAGGGCACAGGTATCGGGCTGTACATGTCGCGGCTGATCGTCGAGGAGAGCATGGGGGGGCGCCTGAGCTACACGAGCGACCCGGGCGGCACGGTTTTCAGGGTGGAACTGGCCAGGAACGGGTTCGGAGGTGAACATGCCCATGGACACTAAGCTGCCGCTGAAGATCCTCTA
>JAATGX010000063.1 GCA_015688915.1 Desulfuromonadales bacterium | reverse complement strand
TCCAGCAGCAACCTGCGAATCTGCCGCCCGAAAGCGCTGCTGTCGATGATCCCGTTGATCTCGAAGTTGCGGTGAAAGCTCCGCTGGTCCAGGTTGGCCGATCCGATCACCGTCCGCTCCCCATCAATCAGCATGACCTTGGCATGCAGGGTTTCGCGCTCCAGTTCGCAGATCTCGATCCCTCTCCTGAGCAATGGGTCGTAATAACTGCGCCCCAGCAGGCGCACCACCGGCACGTCGCTACGCGCGGGAAGCAGCAGTCGTACCCGGACCCCCCGTTGCGCCGCCCGCAACAGCGAGCGTATGATCCGGGGGCCGGGAACGAAGTAGGGGGTGGCAATGAGTATCTCCTCCGAAGCGGAGGCGATGTTGACCAGAAAGGCGCTACGGATGTAGGAACGGCGCTGGTGGGGCCCACCGCTGACGATGGCGACGTTCGCCCGGCCGCGCCGCCGCGATGGCGTCTCTTCCTCGCTTTTGGCAGGGAAAAACCGGGGAAGTTCCCCCCGCTCCATACGCCAGCTCTCGGCAAAAATCCGCACCAGCTCGTCTACGGCGCTCCCGGCGATGCTGAAACCCATGTCGTGGAAACGTTGCCGGCCTTCCGCCCAACCCGCGTATTCATCGCCAATGTTGAGCCCTCCCAAAAAGGCCAGGGTGCCATCAATAATCGCCATCTTGCGGTGGTCGCGCCTGTCGAACCACCGCAGGCCGCGGCGGAACGACGGTACGTTGAACGGAAGCAGCTCAACGCCCTGTTGGGCAAGATTCTTGAAGTACGGGGAGGGGGTTTCGACGCAGCCGATATAGTCGTAGATCAGGAAGACGCGCACGCCCCGCCTGACCGCTTCGGCCAGTTCCGCCGCAAAAGCCGAACCGGTGCGGTCGTCGCGGATCAGATAGTATTCCAGGAGGATGAACCGTGTGGCGGAGCGGAGCGCGGCGTGAAGGGAACGGAAGAAACAGGGGCCGTCGGGGCAGAGTACCACCCGGTTGCGCCGGTAGGTGACCGGCAGCGTCGCCGGGCGGATGCGCCCCAGCAGGCGCATCATCCGCACCAGGCGGTTTCTCCGTTTAACGGGGTGGTTTTCTTTGCCCATTGGTTACATTAGTGCACGAAAACCTTTAACGAGCCGACACCCGATATCTCGCCATCCATGACATCGCCCGCCTTGACCGACCCGACTCCCGAAGGGGTGCCGGTCAGGATCACGTCCCCCGGTTCCAGGGTGAATATGGAGGAGATGTGCGACACGATCCCCGGCACACGGTGGATCATGTCGGCCGTGGTGCCGTTCTGGCGCGGCTCGCCGTTGACCGAGAGCCGCAACGTGAGATCATGCGGGTCCGCGACCGTCGAGGCCGGTACAAAATCCGACAACGGGCAGGAGGTGTCGAACCCCTTGGCGATCTCCCAGGGGAGCCCCTTGGACTTGAGCCGGTCCTGCACGTCCCGCAGGGTCATGTCGATGGCCACGCCGTAGCCGGCCACGTACTCCATGGCTTGCTCGGGTGCAACGTCACGGCACTCCCTGCCGATCAAGAGCGCCAGTTCGATTTCATGGTGACACGCCTGGGAATATGCGGGAATATGAACCGTTCCGCCGTCGTAAATGACCGCCGTGGCCGGTTTCATGAAGATCACCGGGGCCTGCGGCACCTCGTTGCCCAACTCCCTGGCGTGCTCGGCATAGTTGCGTCCCAGGCAGACGATCTTGCCGATGGTGAATTCCTGGCCGGTAGCCGGTATCTTTGCTGTTTTCATATCAGACTCTCCCCTGTCATCTCGTTCGGCTGCTCAATCCCCAGCAGCTTCAGCATGGTCGGCGCAATGTCCGCCAACCGGCCTCCCTCCCGCAACACCGCCCCCTTGCGGCTGTCGTCCACCACGATGAACCAGACCGGGTTGGTGGTGTGGGCCGTGAACGGCTTGCCGTTCGCGTCCGCCATCTGCTCGGCATTGCCGTGGTCGGCGGTGATCAGCACCGTCCCGCCCAGCGAACGGACCCTCTCGACAATCCTGCCGACGCAGGCGTCAACCGCCTCCACCGCCTTGATGGCCGCCTCCAGGATGCCGGTATGCCCCACCATGTCGCAATTGGCAAAATTGAGGACGATCACGTCGTAGTGATCCCGGTCGATCCTCGCCAACAGTTCGTCCGTCACCTGGTAGGCGCTCATCTCCGGCTTCCGGTCATAGGTGGCCACCTCCTTGGGGGACGGGATCAGGCAGCGATCTTCTCCGGGGAAGGGGATCTCGCTGCCGCCGTTGAAAAAGAAGGTGACATGGGCGTATTTCTCGGTCTCGGCGATGCGCAACTGCTTCAGGCCCGTCGCGCTCAGCACACCTCCCAGGATATTGGTCAGTCCGGTGGCGCCAAAGGCGATGGGCAGGCCGAAGGTGGCGTCGTACTCGGTCAAGCAGACATAACCCGCCAAGGCAGGCCGGTTGCGGCGCTGAAAGCCATCGAACCCATCCAGGGCCAGGGCACGGGTAATCTCACGGGCACGATCGGAACGGAAATTGAAGAAGATGAAACCGTCGCCATCCCTGACCGTGCCGACCGGGGCCCCGTCGGCCGCGATCACCGTCGGCACTACGAATTCATCGTTCACCCCGGCGGCATAGCTGGCCCGGATCGCGGCGGCAGCGGAGCCGTACTGTTCTCCCTCGCCCAGAACCATGGCGTTGTAGGCCTTTTCCACCCGGTCCCAGCGGTTGTCCCGGTCCATGGCATAGTAGCGCCCCATCACCGTGGCAATCCGGCCGCAGCCGATGCGGGCGATTTCCGCCTCCAACTGCTCCAGGTAGCCTGCCCCGCTCTGGGGAGGGGTGTCGCGGCCGTCCAGCAGGCAGTGGACAAAGACCTCCTTGACCCCTTCCCGTTTGGCCAAGTCCAGCAGGGCGTAGAGGTGGCCGTTGTGGGAGTGCACCCCACCGTCGGACAGCAGTCCGGCCAGGTGCAGCCTGCCGCCGGCGGCCTTTGCCCTTGCAATGCACTCCAGCAGCACCGGGTTGGTGAAGAAGTCGCCGTCGAGAATGGCCTTGGTGACCCGGGTCAATTCCTGATACACCACCCGGCCGGCCCCGATGTTCAGGTGCCCGACCTCCGAGTTGCCCATCTGCCCGTCCGGCAGCCCGACGGCCATGCCCGAGGTGCGAATCGCCGTATGCGGGTAGTCGGCCAGCAGCCCCTTCAGGTTGGGCGATTTGGCCAGGGCCACGGCGTTATGGTCGGGGTTGGGGTTGATCCCCCAGCCGTCCAGGATCATGAGAAGAAGTGGTTTTTTGGGCATTATTGACCTCCGTATCAAATTCCGGTTTTCACGTTTTGAACTTTTTTGAACTTTTTTGAACTTTTTTGAACTTTATAAATTATTCCGGCAAGTTATAGCGACTTCCTTTTTTGTAACCAATCTGCGTGAGAATCCCCTTGTCACGCATCCGGTGTAGTAACGTTCTTGCCTCAATATCCTTCAGACCCAGTAGTTCCGCGCATTGCTTTCGTGTGATGAAACCATGCCTGCGGACATAATCCAGAACCTTGTCCTCCGGCAGAAGGGGTAGAGACGCTTCAACTGTATCAATATCCAGTACATCCAGAGTGTAGTGAGTCCAACGGCGAGTGCTGTGTTGCGACGTGAGTCCGGTTTGCACAAGACCGCGAAGCTCACGGCTTGCAGTCAATGAATCGACATGGGCAAGACGCTGATAATCAAAATTAGTGATCTGTTGATTGTGACGTAAATACACCAACGCCAGCCGCTGACGGTCATTGAGCGGCCTGTCGGAAAAGCGATTGAGCCACGCGATAGCCTCCGTGTTCATCAAGGTCAAATTGCGCATTGTCACCAGGAATGAACTCCGCCGGTCCTGAAAACGGGGCGGCTCAAGATTTGCGGAGCGCATTGCGCCTAACATTGCCTTTATACCACTACCACGGTTCTCCACCAGATGCAGGTCTTCGAGCAAACGCACCAGGGTACGATTGCGAGTCGATTGTTCTTCCTCCAGGGTTTCGAGCGTCACCGTTCCATAGAGGCCACCGGGGCTTTGAATCTCCATTCGGTCGGCAAACAGGCGAATCTGGATGTAACTTCCACGTGCGAAGTTGCTGTAATCGCGGTGAGCAACCGCATTGACAATCGCTTAACGAATCGCCTCTTCAGGATATTCCGGAATATCCCGGCGATACAGGCCCTCAATCAGACTGCCTTTACGGATACTTGCCATTACGTGGTTAACCGCGTCTTCGACCATTTCCGGGATTGGCCCTTCGAATTTACGGTTGTCAAGAAAGCGCTCGCCTCGTGGTGTTTTTTCAGTCTCGGTAGTTCCAAAGTAATGGAGAAAAGTGATGACAAGCTGCGGTTCCACTGTTTGCGGGTGGTTACCGAAGACCAGAAGTCCGGCAAGGGTGGGGTGGAGCGTGCCGTTAAACGGCCGGGCAATCTTGAGGTGAGTTAGCACCTGCTCAAACGTCTGTTTCAGGTAAGCGGCCTTCGGACGGTCCTTTCGGAACCTTTCCAGAAATATATCCAGCTTCTCCCTGTCCAGACCCTCAAGAGTGGCCTCCAAAATTGGTTCCTCGTCAAACGTCGGCTGGCTTTGGGCACTGACATAACCGAATATCTCGTAATCCGTCATCGAACGGTTGGTATTGCCGATCCGGATGTACGATCCCTTCTGCACACCAGCCGTCTTGTACTGGCATGGTCTCTTGTCAAGAGGGACAGGCGAAACTTCCAAGGCAACTACGGTTTTACCGTCGAACAGTTCGACGGTAAACTCAGGGTGTATCTGTGGCTCCATATCCGCCCAGGCGAGGTGGCTGATCTCTTCCTGCAAACGGTGGGCATTGCCGACACCCACTATTTCAAAACTGCGGCTTTCATCGAGTCCGAAAAGGATAACGCCCCCCTCAGTGCGGTTGGCAAAGGCTGATAACGGTTCGTATAACCGATGCGGAGTCCCGCCATGAGCAGATTTCACCTCGATATCGGCAAGCTCGCACTGGCTGCTTTGGACTTCGGTTATCAGTTGTTGCATCTATTCGCGGGTCATTTTTCCTCTTCAATCACGGCGATTTCAGCTTTGGTCAGGTTGTAGCGAGCAGAGGTGCGGCAGGTGGTCTGCGCAGTGATGCTTTCATAATTGGCATCCACCCCTTCGCTGTTCAGGCCCATGCGGTATTTGATGTCGTAGTTGATGATGATGTGGGTTATATTTCAAACAAACCCTTCCGGCCTGCATTCCAATTAACCAAAGCTTCGAACTGCCGGTAATCCCCACGCCGGATAAAATCATCGAATACCGTCTGCTGCACCTTCAGATAGCGCCACGATTCTCCCGATTCACGGCTCACGTCTTCGCACCAGCGGGCCATGTGGAAGTCTTTACTGGTGGTTTCCTCGAACTCACGCCCCTTGGTTTCCAGAATCCAGTGGACATCGCCGTTTTGTGTGGTCTGGACTGCAACGAAATCCGGATAATACAGGCGGATCGAGCCGGTCAGGGATAGATATTGGACATGGAACTTTGTGAACCACTCGGCCAGGGCGGCAAATCGGTCGATGTCGTCGCAGCCGTTCAGGAAAGCGGCAAAACTGGCCTCGAATTCGTTGTAGCAGGGGACGACGTTAAAGATGGTCCTCTCGGCGTGGGCGATCATTCGCCGCCAGAGGAACGGCTCGGTTTCCGACAGCAGGTAGTCATTACCGGTCAGCTTCACCGGCTGGAGGGTTGCGGTCAGTTCGCCGATCTTCCGGCCGAACATGCCGGCAAGGGCATCCAGCAGACCGGAATGGTTCAACGCCCGCCGCAGGCCCACGTCATCAAGCTCCACCGTGCCGCCAAAACAGCGCTTCCGCACATACTCCCTGACCTTGGGGTACAACTCGGCAAAGCGGCCGGTCAGTTTCGCCTTTTTCTCCACCCGGCTGGTGAGGGATGAGAGCAAGTTCTCAATGGGGGGCACGTTTTCGGCGTTAAACTCGATCTCGTCGGAAGCAACTTTGATGTTGACAATCCCATGCACCAAGTCAATCCGGTTGACAATTTCCCTGTCCAGATCCTTTTCCTTGGCCAACTGCGGCAGAGCAAGCGGGTCAAGCTCTTCCAGTCGCCGATACTCCCGCTCGTAAAGGGGCGTGGTGCGCGGGATGCGGATATCCAGGCTGCGCCGCTCCTCCAAGGGGAATACCTGCACCGGGGGCTTGGGTTTGGTAATGCGCGGAATGCCAACCCCTTCCTTCTCCAGTTCGCGGATGAACATTTCAAAGGCGTTGGTGCCGATCAGCTCCAATATCTGGTTGCAGTTGCGCGGTATCTTGCGCATGAGGCGCAGGCCGCGGCCGATGGCCTGTTCGGGAAGGATGTTCGCCTTGGCGGTAAATGGCCGCAGCCCCAGGATAACCGAGACGTTGCGCACGTCCCACCCTTCGCGGAGCATGAGCACGGAGACAATGGCACGAGTGCGCGACTGCCCCTTGTCCACGGTGCGGGCCGCGTCCCTGGCCGCCGCCAGGTCCTTTTCCGTGATCTCGCCGTTCTTCTTGGTGTGGATCAGGAGCACCCGGTCCTTGTCTTTGAACTCCGGCTCGCGGCGCAGCCGTTCGGCTATGGAGTCGGCATCCTTGGTGTCCTCGGCCATGACGAAGAGGAGCGGCTTTTCTCCCACCACGGCATAATCCTTCACATGCTGCCGCCAGCGTTCCACGGCAATGGCAATCCACTCGTTGTAGGCGTCGCCTGCCTCCTCATGGGCGTACTTGTCCGGGTCAACCTTGTCGGTCTGGTGGATGATGAGGGGGGTCTTGACGATCCGGTCTTCCACCGCCTGGGCCAGGGGATAATCCACCACGATCCAGGGGAAATAGGTGCCGTTCTGGTTCTTGGGGGTTGCCGAAAAGTCGAGCCACAGGGTCAGCCCCACCTGCCCCTTGGACTTGAGGTTTTCGTGCAGGGCCATCAGGGTCTTGTTCCAGGCCAGGTCTTCATCGTGGACATGGTGCGCCTCGTCGTTCAGCACCATGAGGCTGTTCAGTCTCTTGATCCGGTCGAGCATGGAC
>JAATGX010000230.1 GCA_015688915.1 Desulfuromonadales bacterium | reverse complement strand
GCGCCGGCGGTGAAGTTGGTGGCGAAGTTGCCCGGATCCACGTAGGCGACGCTGGCGATGAACGCCGGCCCCAGAAACGGCATCAGCCGGGACAGCCGGTTTCCCTTTCCCTGGCTGCCCAGGATGTCCAAGGCGCTCTGGACGGTGCGGGAGTCGGAGGATTTCAGGCTGTCGATCAGGGTTTCGTTACGTGGCATGAATTCTTGTCCCCTGTGAACGGCGAATAGCCGGGTTATCCAACGGTCATTCCGGGCTGTCGTTCATATACTGTTGGGCGTACTTCACGTAGTTGCCGGGCGATTTCTTCAGCCAGGCCACCTCGTCCGGCGTCAGGTCGCGCTTGTACCGGGCCGGGGCCCCGACCCACAGGGTACGGGGAGGGACGACGGTCCCCTCGGTGACCAGGGCCCGCGCTCCCACCAGCGCCCCCTCGCCCACCACGGCCCTGTCCATGACCATGGCCTGCATGCCGACGAAACAACCGTTCTCAAGGGTGCAGCCGTGCAGGGTCACGCTGTGGCCGATGGTGACGTCGTCACCGATGATCAGCGGCGCGCCCGGGTCGTCGGCGTGCTTTTTGTGGGTGACGTGCAGCATGGTCAGGTCCTGGACATTGCTCCTGCTGCCGATGCGGATGGAGTTCACGTCGCCCCTAACCACGCAGTTGTACCAGACGCTGCTCTGGGGGCCGATCTCCACGTCGCCGATGATCACGGCGGTCTCGGCCACAAAGGCGCTCGCATCGACCCGCGGCCGGGTCCCCTGGAATGATCGGATCATGAACGATTTTCCTCCTGAAATGGTTGTGGCGAGACGGAAGTATACGCACTTCGCCCGCATTTGGCAATGCCCTGAATCCGTGCCGCCTTCCCGGCTTCTCTCGCTTGGAATGCCTCAGCCTCGGCGTTTCGGCGGGATGTACCTCCGGGGCGGAGTTCACTCGGCACAGCCGGCATGGGGCTTCATTGGCGGCGATTGGCTCCGGCATTTCGTTCGCTTCGCCGTCCAGGCGGCACGGATTCAGAGATGCGTTCAGCCGCGGCCGTCGTCCCGCCGGTGCCGATTAATTTCTTGTTGCGGCGCCGGATATTTGTTATGTTCTGAAATCCATGAAACCTGCATTCTAGGAGGGGACGGAAGTACATGAAATTCACCAAGATGCACGGCGCCGGCAATGATTATGTCTACGTGAACTGTTTCGAGGAGACGGTTGCAAACCCCCAGCATGTTGCCATACAGGTATCCAATCGCAACTTCGGTATCGGTTCCGACGTGCTGATTCTGATCATGCCGTCGGACAAGGCCGATGTACGCATGCGGATGTTCAATTCAGACGGTTCCGAATCGGAGATGTGCGGCAACGGCATCCGCTGCGTGGCCAAGTATGCCTATGACCATGGGATCGTTTCAAAAACCGAGATCACGGCGGAGACGGGAGCCGGCATCCTGACCCTGCACCTGGTTCCCGGCAATGACGGCAGGATTGAGAAGGTCCGGGTCAACATGGGGCCGCCGCGTCTGACCAGGGGCGAGATCCCCATGACCGGTGACGCCGGGGCACAGGTGGTCGCCGATCCGCTCACCATCCTGGACCGCACGTTCAGCATCACCTGCGCCTCCATGGGCAATCCGCACTGCGTAATCTTCGTGGACGACGTGGAGCATTTTCCCGTTTCCACCTATGGGCCGTTGATCGAGACCCACGAACTGTTCCCCCGCCGCACCAACGTGGAATTCGTCCAGGTCATCTCCCGCACCGAGGTGCGCCAGCGTACCTGGGAGCGGGGCGCCGGCGAAACCCTGGCCTGTGGCACCGGTTCCAGCGCCGTGACCGCGGCCTGCGTACTGAACGGCCTCACGGAAAAGCGGATTCTCAACCATCTTTCCGGCGGCGACCTGGAGATGGAATGGGCCGGGGACGGCGACATCTACATGACCGGCCCGGCGGTCGAGGTCTTTTCCGGAGAAATCAACCTGTGAAGAACAGATGAGGGATGGGGGATGAAGGGTTGAGAGAATCATCCTTCATCCCTCAACGGTTTTTGATATGCAACGTACCCTTACCATCATAAATATCATCCTGGGGATCGCCATTGTCGCCCTGTTGGCAGCCATGACGGCCGACAGGCTGTCTTCGCGCCTTGGAAAGGTCCTGGCGCCGAAGGGGGGCAGAGATGCGGCCGCTCCCGCGGCGCCCCTCCCGAGAACCGAGGCATTGGCCTTTTATGCCCCGATTCTGGCCAACGGCCTGTTCGGCAAGGCGACACAAGGGCAGCTTACGCCCGTCGTGAACGCCGCCCCGACTGCATCTGCCCAGGCGGCGCCGGTCACGGCGCCGAGCGACCTGCTCCTGCTCGGCACCGCTGTCGGATCGTTCCGCGAAACCTTTGCCATGGTGCGTAACAACTCCAAGCAGGAAGAGCGGGTTTTCCGGCTGGGAGATATGGTCTTTGATGCCGGACGGCTGGTCGAGGTCAGGAAGGAACAGGCCTTTATCGTGATCAACGGCACCAAGGTGGAGCTGCTGACCCCCATGTCACCGCCCGCGGCGGGCGCACCGGCACCGTCGTCGCCACCCGCGCCGGGCGCGGGCACGACCGTGGCCAGTACCGGGGCAGGCAGTTTCGTCATCGACCAGCGCGCCCTGAATACAGCCCTGGACAATCCTACCCAGGCCATGAGCGATGCCCGGTTGCTCCCCAGCCAGAAGGACGGCAAGGTTGAGGGGTTCCGCGCCTCGGAGGTCAAACCCAACGGCCTCTTTTCCATGATTGGCATCAAAAACGGCGACGTACTGCTGAAGCTGAACGATTTCCCCATGGATTCACCCGACAAGGCGCTCCAGTCGTTCATCGCCCTCAAGGGGCAGAGCAAGCTCAAACTGGACCTGGTACGGGATGGAAAGCCGACGACGTTCAACTACGACATACGGTAGCGTGCAGTAGTTTTCCCTTTTTCAAAGGGTGAAGTTCAGGAATACGATGGTTCACGAACGCAACAACGTGGAGGCCCGCTTGAAACCTTACCTGATACGCATTCTCGGCACCCTGCTCCTGGCGGGAGCACTCTGTGGGACCCCGGCATTTGCCGCCGGCAAGGGGGTGGTGCTCAACTTCAACGACGTGGATATCTCCACCATGGTGAAGTTCATCAGTGACCTGACCGGGAAGAACTTTGTCCTGGACGATCGGGTCAAGGGAAAGATCTCGATCTTCTCCCCCTCCAAGCTGTCCATGGAAGAGGCATATAACGTCTTTACCTCGGTCCTGGAATTGAAGGGTTTCACCGTGGTGCCGAGCGGCAGGGTTTTGAAGATCATCCCCAGCGCGGGCGCCAAGACCTCCGGTTTCACCCTGCTGCCGTCCGGAGAGAGGCCGCCGGTCAATGACGGTTACATCGCCCAGGTGATCAAGCTGGAAAACATCTCCGCCCAGGAGGCGCTTCCCTTCCTGCAACCGCTGGTCTCCAAGGACGGCGGTATCTCGGCCTTTGGCTCCGCCAATCTGCTGGTGGTGGATTCGGCCATCAACCTGCGCAAGGTCCAGGATATCCTGCAGATGATCGACACCGAGCGGACCCGCGAAGGGATCGAGGTGATCTTCCTGAAGAACGCGGGTGCCGAAAATACCGCCAAGGCAGTCCAACAGTGGCTCGGCGGAGAGAGCAAATCCCCGGGTGCGGCAGGTACGGCGGGTGGCGGCGGCATGGGGAGTGTGCTGGCGGACCAGCGCCTGAACGCCCTGGTCGTCTTCGGTAATGAAAGTATCAAACAGGCGATCCGTGAATTGGTGGCCAAACTGGACGTTCCGCCCCCCGAGGCGAGCAGCAAGGTCAACGTCTGTTACCTGGAAAACGCCGATGCCACCGAGATGGCCAAGGTGCTCGACGGCGTGGTCAAGGGAATCACCGCCTCGGCCGCCGCTGGTGCCGCTGGTGCCGCCGCCGGCGCTCCCCAGGCATCGCCGTTCGACAGCGGCAAGGTCACCATCACCCCGGACAAGGCCACCAACTCCCTGGTGATCATGGCCTCTTCAGCCGATTACGCCAATCTGCTCCAGGTGATCAAGAAGCTGGACCGCCGCAGCAAGCAGGTCTTCGTGCAGGTGGTGATCGCCGAGGTTTACCTGGACAAGACACGGGATTTCGGTGTCCAGGCCGGCGCGGTGGCGGCGGGGGCTCTCGGCAAATATCTGCAAGGCGTCGGTATGTACGACCCCTTGGGCGCCTTCTACCAGATTCTCCGTTCCTCCACAACCGGTGC
>JAATGX010000264.1 GCA_015688915.1 Desulfuromonadales bacterium | reverse complement strand
CAGCTTTGTGCTGGCCGTCACCATCGGCGGCGCCATGGTTCTGTTCCTGCTCGTGTCCCACTTCAACGCTCCGGCGGGGGTCTTTTACTCCCTGTTCCCGGTCACCTGCGGGGGCATCGCCATGGTGGGGCTCATGGCGTATTTCGGCATGCGGCTCAACTTCATGAACGTGACGGTGCTGGTCACCATCCTGGGCATGGGGAGCGACTATGGTCTCCATATCGCGCACCGGGTCAGGAACTGCGCTGACGAGGAGCGCATGGACCGGTTCATCCAGTCCGGCCGGGCCATCCTCCTTTCGGGCCTCACCGGCATCGCCGGATTCGGCTCCCTGGCCCTGACCGATTACGGGGCCCTGGCCTCCATCGGCTGGGCCACCAATTTCGGCATTGCCGCCACCACGTTGTGCACCCTTGGAACGCTCCCCGCGTTCATGCACTACGTCAGTCTGAAGAGAAAAGGTACGGAGGGTTCCGCTCCGGACGTTCAATAAAAGGAGGCAGATGTGCAATACGCAGCATTGCAGGACATTGAGATACTTTTCGGGTTGGCCCTGGTGACCGTCATCCTCTTCCGGCGGCTGATGTTCCCCTCCATCATCGGCTTCCTGGTCACCGGCATCCTGGCCGGGCCCCATGCCCTGGCCTTTATCAAGAACACCCACCAGGTGGAACAGATGGCCGAGATCGGGGTGGTGCTGCTGTTGTTCACCATCGGCATCGAACTCTCCCTGAAGGAACTGATGCGGATCAGGCACCTGGTGTTGTGGGGCGGGGGACTGCAGGTCCTGGTCACCATCATGGCCGTGGCCGCCGTGGGCGTGATCTGCGGCTTTCCGGCCAATCAGTCGGTGTTCTTCGGTTTTCTGGTGGCGCTCTCCAGCACCGCGATCCTGATGAAGCTGCTGATAGATTCCGGCCAGGCGGACGCGCCCCACGGCAAGATGGCCATGGGCATCCTCATCTTCCAGGACCTGTGCATCGTGCCGCTGATGCTCCTGACCCCGCTCCTGGCGGGGAGCGGCGACGGCATCCGCAGTGTCCTGGTCATCAGCGCCAAGGCCGCCGCCGTGGTCCTGGCGGCCCATTACGGCGCCCGGTTCCTGGTGCCGTGGATCTTCAGGCAGGTGGTCAGGACCAGAAGCCGGGAGTTGTTCATCCTGACCATCATCTTCATCGGCCTGGGCACGGCCTGGCTCACGGCCCTGGCCGGCCTGTCCCTGGCCCTGGGCGCCTTCATCGCCGGTCTGGCCATCTCCGAGTCCGAATACAGCCACCAGGCGTTGAGCGACATCATCCCCTTCCGGGAGGCGTTCATGAGCCTGTTCTTCATCTCGGTCGGGATGCTGCTGGACCCGCTCATCCTGCTCAAGTACCCGGTGCTGATCGCCTCGCTGGTGGTGACCATCCTGCTGATCAAGACGCTCGTCACCACCGGCGCGGCCATGGCCCTGGGGGTGCCCATGCGCATCGGCATCATCGCGGCCCTCTCCCTGGCGCAGATCGGCGAATTCTCCTTTGTCCTCTCCCAGGCCGGTATGGGCTTCGGCATCCTCACCCCGGAGATGTACCAGATCTTTCTGGCCGCCTCCATCGCCACCATGGGGCTGACGCCGGCGTGCCTCAAGTACGCCAACCCGATCGCCGATTGGGTCATCGGCCGGCTGCCCCACAGATGGACCCGCGGCAAGGGGGTGCTGGCCAAGGCAGAAAAACCGTTGTCCCTGCGCGATCACGTCATCATCGTCGGGTACGGCGTGAACGGCAAAAACCTGGCAAAGGCCCTGAAAAACCTGAAGATCGAGTATGTCGTCATCGAGACCAATCCCTTCACGGTCAAGACGGAGGGAAAGAAGGGACAACACATCATTTTCGGGGACGCATCCAAACCGGAGGTGCTGGAACATGCCCACATCGACACGGCCCGGGGCATGGTGGTGGCCATCTCGGACGCCGCCGCCAGCAGGAGGGTGGCATCGCTGGCGCGCCACCTGAGTCCGTCGCTCCACATCATCGTCAGGACCCGCTACCTCCTGGAAGTGGAACCGCTCTACAAACTGGGGGTCAACGAGGTCATCCCGGAAGAGTTCGAAACATCCATCGAGATCCTCTCCCGGGTCCTGAGGAACTACATGGTGCCCCACGCCGACATAGAGCGCTGCATCGCCGAGGTGCGCAGCGACGGCTACGACATGCTGCGCTCCATGAGCAGACGCCACAGCCACGCCGTGGGTATCAGCGGTTATCTGTCGGGAGCGGAGATCGGGACGTACCGGGTGAAGCACGGGTCGCAACTGGAGGGGCAAGGGTTGCGGGAAGGGACCATCAGGAGCATGTCCGGCGCCACGGTACTGGTCATCAAGCGGGGCGACGAGGTCGTGCCGAACCCGGACCCGGTCTGGGAGCTGCGGCCGGACGACCTGGTGCTGCTCTTGGGGACGCCGGAGCAGTTGGCCGTGGCGGAGAGGCTCTTCGAGGCCTAACCGGGGGGCTCCGCGTTATTCCAACGGCCGTTTGCGGGAAAAACCATCCGGGCGGGACGCGCACGTGAAAAAATCATCCCGATCCAGCGGCCTGCTGAAATAGAACCCCTGGATCTCCTGGCACCGCCGGGCGGCCAGAAAGTCCAGTTGCTCCTTCGTCTCGACCCCCTCCGCCACAACCGTCAAATTCAGGCTGTGGGCCATGGCGATGATGGACTCCGTGATGGCGGCCACGTTGCCGTCACCGGGCAGGTTCATGATGAACGACCGGTCTATCTTCAACTCGTGCAGCGGCATTCTTCGGAGGTATGCCAAGGACGAGAACCCGGTGCCGAAATCATCCAGGGACAGCTTCACTCCCCTGTCCGCCAGCGTCCCGAGGGTGGCGAGCGTCTGCTGCATGTCCCGCATGACGATGCTTTCCGTCAGTTCGAGGCAGAGGCAGGAGGGGTCCATGCCGGTCTGCTCCAGCACCCGGGCGACCATGTCGGAAAGCGTTCCCGAGTCGAACTGGCAGGCCGAAACATTGACCGAAAGCCTGAGAGCGGGCATGCCCGCGGACCGCCATGCCACATACTGGCTGCAGGCGGTATGGAGCACCCATTCGCCGACCGGAACGATCATCCCCGTTTCCTCCAGGATCGGTATGAACGACTCGGGCGAAACAGGCTCCTTCGCTCCGGCCGGATACCAGCGGAGCAGGGATTCCATACCCACGATCCGGCGGGTTTCGGCATCAACCTTGGGCTGGTAATGAAGCGCGTACTCTTCGCGTTCAAGGGCGCGCCGCAGCAGTGTTTCCAGCTTCATGTGCTCCCGGAGCCGCTGGCTCAGGCCGGCGGAGTAGAACAGGTGCCTGTTCCCGCCCAGCGCCTTTGCCTCCGACAGCGCGATATCCGCATTCCGGACAAGTTTTTCGAACGACTCGCCATCGGCGGGAAACAGGGCAATGCCGACACTCACACCGAGGAAGAACTCCTGGCCGAACACCGAAAAGGGCGCTTCGACGCAGGTCTTGATCTCCCTGACCACGTGGGGCAGGTCGGCATGGGTTGATGTCAGCAGGGCAAACGTGGCCCCGGACAACCGGCAGATCTCGCCGAACGGCTGTACCAGGGATTTGATGCGCTTGCCCGCCTCCATGAGCAGCAGATCGCCGTGATCATGGCCATAGGTATGATTCACCGACCTGAGGTTGTCCAGGTCGATGGACAACAGCGCGGGATTCCCGTGAAGCCCGCGTGACAGGAGCGCTTGCTGGAAAAGCTCCTCCAGGTGCGATTTGGCGGGCAGCCCGGTCAGCGCATCCACGTTTGCCAGGTCCGACAAGCGCCTGGACTGCTTCTCAACCAGATCTTCGAGGCCGAGAAGGTGATTTCGCCGCTCCCGGCGCTCTTCGGCCCGGGCCAGCACTTTGCCGGCAATGGTTTCCAATTCGCCGAGATCGGTGATCGGTTTGGTGATGAAGTCCCATGCGCCCAGGCGGATGGCCTCGACGGCGTCGTTCACGACACCTGTCCCGGATATGGCCACCACGGGAATGTCGGGGTTTCTGTTGGCGATCGTCGAGATGACCGTGAATCCGTCCATCACCGGCATTTTCAGATCCGTGAGCACGAGATCGGGCCGTTCCCGTTCAAACAGTTCCAGGCCCCGGTGCCCGTTTTCCGCCTCCAGCACCTTGAAACCGATGTCCCGGAGAAAGGCCGTGATGCCCCGGCGCAGGTCCTGGTCGTCCTCTATGGTCAACACCGCAAGGTTGTTCACATGCATCGCCAAGCCCCCGCCGCTCCCGTGTTTGGATAGTGAAGCAACAACTCAGTCAAGCGCTCCCAGCAGATTCAGCAATGTGTTCCGCAACTCGTCCAATCGGTACGGCTTCTGGATGGCCGTGACATACGCGTCGTTACGGGTGTTTTTCGAAAAATCATCCACACTGCACCCGCTGCACATGACGATGGGAAGAGTCGCGGCAACCTTCCGCAGTTCGTGATACGCTTCAACTCCATCCATCCCGGGCATGAGCATATCCAACAGAACCAGATCAATGGAACCCTTCCGCCCGTGGTAGATTTCAAGCGCTTCCCGACCACCGGATGCCGTTACGACGGAAAAACCGTTCGCGGAAAGCATTGCGGACCCGATTTCGCGTAACGCCCGCTCGTCATCGACCACCAGGACGGTTCTATTCTCCCGTGCGAAGGGGGCGGGAACGGCTGGTGACGCGGTTTCTCCGGCCTCCACCGCGGGAGCCGGGGGAAAGTAGACCTTGAAGGTGGTGCCGCCACCCGGTGTGCTGGAGAACTGCAGTGCGCCGCCATGGGACTTGATGATGCCGAGCGTGGCCGACATGCCCAGTCCGCGGCCCGTTGACTTGGTGGTGAAGAACGGTTCGAAGATCCGTTTTTGCGTCTCCCCATCCATCCCGCAGCCGTTGTCGGACACCTCCATGCAGGCATATCTGCCGGCGCGGATGGTCGTGCCGGCAAAATCCGTCTCCAATCCGGATGCCTGAAACTCCCTCGTGGCGAGTGCGATGGTG
>JAATGX010000091.1 GCA_015688915.1 Desulfuromonadales bacterium | reverse complement strand
GCATCCATGATGGATGCCAGGTGGACCTTGTTGGGGCAGCGGGTGGAACAGGTTTCGCAGGAGGCGCAGTACCAGATGGAGCGGCCGGCCAGGATGCGCTGCCACTGGCCGAGCTGCAACAGGCGCACCACGCGGTTGGGCGGGTGTTCCATGAAGGTGGCCATGGGGCAGCCGGCGGAGCATTTGCCGCATTGGAAACAGCGCCGCACCGACGTGCCGGAGAGCGCCTCGACCTTGCGGACCACATCGATGTCCATCGTCTCCGTTGACAGGAGCATCTTCTTTTTTTTCACGGACCGCCTCTTTTATTATTGCTAAAACAACGGTAAAGCCCGCGCGGCCGGGACCGGGTCACGGAACAGGCCGTCTGCGGGCTGATAACGCTACATAATTACACGATACCGTTTACACAATTACCGCTGAAATTGCAAGACTAAAATAGGACCGAACGCTCCATGTAGCTGTCGTTTTTAGTGAAAATAAAATTCAGTTTTTCAGGTGTCTTCGACACAGTCATCCCGTACCCAGGAATCCAGCTCTCCATTGGGCAGCCTGATTTGCACGGTTTCGCCTTCATAGGTGCATCCAAGGGAATAGCCACTGCTCCCGGACTTGACGTTGCGCAACGCCACCTGTTCATCGCGCTGCTCCGTGCGATAGCACACCTGCCTGTATTCACTCTCTCTCATGATTGGCTCACCTCCCTGCCTTTACTCCAACTATAATCTGCCCTAGCTGTCGAGAAGCGCGGAATAAAGGATGGCCGCATCGCGTAAAAAAAGCAGAGCCCCGTGCGGAGCCCTGCTTTGCCGTACCCTGCTTCAGCGTCACAGGGGATGAAGATTGGAGAATTCACCCCATTCCAGATAGGTATGCGGTGTTTCGATAAAATCATAGATGCTCTCGATCCTGCTCAGGTGTTCCCGTTCATCGCTGACGATCCGCTGCATCACCCGGCATATTTCCTTCCCGGAATCACACACCGCCAATCCTTCCAGTACCCGGATCACCTCTTCCTCGGTGGCAACAACATGGCCGAAGCCATCGGGATCGTTTTTCAATGCGGCGATGATGTCGGCACTCCTCATCAGCTTGCGGAAACCGTTATGCAGATAGCTGGTTTCCGGCACCGTCATGGTGTCGGCATCAGCGCCGCTCACGGTGTTTTTCAGGGTGACGATGGCGCTCAGATGCCTTTTCTGGCTGTCCGCCAGCAGGGTAAAGATCTCTCTCAACTCAACATTCATCGCTTCCCGGCCGAGCATTTCATACAACTGCAAACCATCCTCCTGGGTCCGGATCATAAACTCGATTGCGTTCATTATGTTCACCTCCTTGTGTCCTTTTGCATGAACATAGTGTATCACAAAACAATAAATAAGACCGATTATATCTTTAATTGGCCGAACTGCATTCCGATGTGCCGTGCTTCCTCACTTCTGGGCAAAGAGGATCAAGGTCACCATGAGGGGAAAGAGGTTGAGATAGGAGAAAAGGAAGGAGTCGAAACGGAGCAGGGACATGACCATGAGCGGCAGCGGGAACGCGGCATACCAGAAGGCGGTGTGGCGCTCGATGATGCCGAAGGCGGGCAGCAGCGCCGCCGCCGTGATGAGGGCCAGGATCCAGAGCCGGGAAAAGCCGGCCAGACCGCCCCCCCTGCCGTGCGGGCCGAAGAGCGGGATACCCGCCCGGCGGTACTCTTCCTGGTGGCGCCGTTGCAGGAACCAGAAATGGGGAATCTGCCAGAGGTACAGAAGGCCGGCCAGAAGCATGATGCGGTAATCGGTGGGGCCGCCGCCAGCCAGGCACCAGCCGATGACCGGCGGCAGCGCGCCGCACACGGCGCCTATGGCCAGGGCAAAGGGGGTGCGGCGCTTGAGCGGGGTGTAGACGCCCAGATACCAGGCCAGGGCCGCCAGACCGATGACCGGCGGCAGCGTGCCTCCCCTGGCGCCGAGCAGCAGGAGTCCGGCCAGGATGACTGCAGCGCCGATGCCGGTGGCGGTGCCGATCGTCAAGTCCCCGTTGGGGAGCGGACGTTGTTTCGTGCGCTCCATCAGGCTGTCCAGGTCATGTTCCAGCACCTGGTTGATGGCCGAACCGCCGGCGGCCAGCAGCGCCACCCCGATGAAGGTGGCTGCAAGTGCCGGGGCAGCCATCCGGTCCGGGTGGAGGAGATAGCCGCTCGTCGCGGCCACGCCGTTCAAGAGCGCCAGCCGGGGGCGGAACAGCCGGAGCAGCGGGCGAATCACTTGATCCCCTTCATGAACGTCACCAGCGCCTCCACCTCCTCATCCTTCAGGTCGGAAAACGGAGGCATGACCGGCTGGAAACCTTCCACCACATCCAAAGCCGGTTGCCGGATTGATTCCTTCAAATAGGCATCGTCGGCAGTGACGGTCAGTTTCGTGCTGTTGCGCCTGACCTTGACCTGGCTCCCGTAGAGCCCCTTCAAGGTGGGGCCCACGCCGGGGCTGCCGTCCAGGGAGTGGCAGGCCAGGCACCCCTTGTCCTGGGCGAGTTTCCCGCCGTCCGGCCGGGAAGCTGCTGCGCCGCCGGAATGCAGGTAATCTACAATCTGCTTGATCTCATCCTCTTTCAGCACGTCTTTGAACGGGGGCATGACCGGCGGAAACCCTTTGACCAGATCGGCCTGCGGCTCCAGGATGGAGCGCCGCAGATAGGCCTCGTCCACGCTGATGGTCCGCTCCGCGCCGCCGGTGACCACGCTGACTCGCCTGCCCCAGATCCCCTTGAAGCTCGGTCCGACGCTGGCTGCCCCATCCAGGGAGTGGCACCCCAGGCAGCCGTGTTTTTCCAGGAGAGCCTTGCCGGCCGCGCCGCCGCCCGGCGTCTGCTGTAGCCACGCTGTAAACTCCGCCTCGGGCAGCGCCTCCACGGTGGTGATCATGGCCGAGTGGCCGGTGCCGCAGTACTGGGAGCAGAACAGATCATAGGAGCCCGGTTTCGAGGCAACGAACCAGGCGTAATTCTTCATCCCCGGCACCGTGTCCCGCTTGACCCGGAAGGCGGGCAGGTAGAAACCATGGATGACATCGGCGGACACCAACTCCACCCTGACTGGCTTGCCCACGACCACGTACAGCTTGGGGCTGGTCTTGCCGTTGGGGTAGGCAAAGTTCCATGACCACATGCGGGCCGTGGCGGTCACGTCCATGGCCCCCTTGGGGACGTTGCGCAGTGACAGGTAGCCGGCCCAGCCGTAGTAAAACATGGCCAGCACCAGCAGGGAGGGAAGCACGATCCAGGCGATCTCCAGCCACAGATTCGACTCGACCTTGGAGGTCGGCTCGGGCGCCCGGGACCGGTGATAGCGGACGACGAACGTCACCATTGCGATGGTGATGCCGATCAGCAGTACCAGGCAGGCACCGAAGATGAACATGAAGACCGGGTCGATGGCCTCGGTGGTGGTTGTCAGGTGGGCAGCGTTCACAGCGTCTCCTCAACGGTAAAGAACATCGAAAAAGGTAAAGCCGATAAAGATGGCCAGGGTCACCAGTGCCACGAACAGCAGCAAGCGCAACAGCCGCCCCTCGTACTTCATGTGCATGAAAAAGGCGATCACCAGCCCCGACTTGAGGCAGGCGATGGTCAGCGCCCCCAGCACCTTGTAGCCACCCAGCTCGACGCGGGTGATCAGGACAGTCAGGACGGTCAGGGTCAGCAGGATCAGCCAGATGGCCGTCAGCTTGCCGTAGCTTATGATATGATGACCAGTGTCGGATGTCATGGCGGTCTCCTACAGAATCAGATAGTACAACGGGAAAATGAAGATCCAGATCAGGTCCACCAGGTGCCAGTACAAGGCGCCGTTTTCCAGCAACACGTAATCCGTCGCGTGAACCTTGCCGCTGCGCACCTTGACGGCGATCCACCCCAGGAGCGCCGCTCCGATCAGCACGTGCAGCCCGTGGATGCCGGTGGACAGGTAGTAGAGGCTGAAAAAGACCGACTCGCCCTGAGGTCCGGTCTTGAGATGCTCCGAGCCGGGATAGATGCCGTGACCGATCTTGGTGCTCCATTCGATGTACTTGATCCCCATGAAACCGGCGGCGCAGGCGATGGTGCCGCAGAGCAGGTACACGGCGCGCCGCAGTTCGTCGCGCTGCACGGCGGTGACCGCCATGGCGGCGAAGAGGCTGCTGGTGAGCAGGATCCCGGTATTTGCCGCGCCCAGCATCCAGTTGAGCTGTTTGCCCCCGGTGGCGAACTCGTGCGGGTAACGTCGGAGGTAGACCGAGTAGAGCAGGAACAGGCCGCTGAACAGCAGCAGCTCGGTGAACAGGAACAGCCACATGCAGAGCTTGGCCCCGGAATAATCCTTGTGCTGGCTCATGGCTCACCCGCCTTGGAGAAGTCATAGGGGCCGTGGGTGACCACCGGCTCCTGCTCGAAGTTCTCCGTCGGCGGCGGCGAGGGGATGCTCCATTCCAGGGTCGCCCCGCCCCAGGGGTTGTTGCCGACCCGCTCGCCCCGGAACAGGCCTCGGAACAGGTTCACCAGCATGATGACCAGCCCGATCGCCAGGACCCAACTGCCGATGGTGGCCACCAGGTTGAGGTTGGCGAATTCGGGCAGGTAGTCGTAGTAGCGCCGCGGCATCCCCTTCATGCCGAGGACCATCATATTGAAGTAGAGGACGTTGAAGCCGATGAACATCAGGGCCCAGGCGACAATGGCCG
>JAATGX010000250.1 GCA_015688915.1 Desulfuromonadales bacterium | reverse complement strand
GATCGAGAGGCGGAGCCTGCTGGCCGGCCACACGAGCTGTCACGCGTTCGGCGTTGTGGAATGGACCGAGCGTCAGGTCCGGTTTCAGGTAGTCGGGACCGACCGCGCAGCCAGCCAGCAGGCAACCGAGTGCCAGCGGGACGACAGTTCTCATTGCCGGGACAACCCTTTCACGCCGAAAGCCGCCTCCTGAAGCTGCCCCGCCTCTGCTGGGAAGCACCGTGAGGGAAGACGTGTGGATGGAATTGAAAAAACAGCCATGCTTCGGCTTGTCAGTGGTGAGCGGTGTCAATGTCCACCTCGACCATCATGCCGGGACGCAGGGGGGTGTCGTCCGGTTGTTCGACTGCGATGCGAACCGGCACACGCTGCGTGATCTTGGTGAAATTGCCGGAGGGATTGGGGCTGGGCAGCAGGGCGAACTCGCCTGTCGCCGCATTGCCGATGCGTTCGATGCGACCGGTGAAAGGGCGGTGCGGATAGGCATCGACGCTGATACTCACCGGCTGCCCCGTCTTCAGACGGCTCAACTTGGTTTCCTTGACATCGGCATCGATCCACACCTGGTTGGGGTCGGGGATAATGAACAGGCGCTGGCCGGGAATGACATATTCCCCGGGCTGGACGAACTTTTGATCCACGATGCCGTCGATCGGACTGCGGACCCGGCGGTCAGTGACGTCGATCTCCCGTTCGTGTATCTGGGCATTGATCTGGGCGGCGTCCTGGGCAAGACCATCCACCTCCTTGCGCAACACGTCGATGTCGCCGAGCTTCGCCCGGGCATCGGCCAGGGTGGCGGATGCCGCACGCTCGGCCGCTTCGGCCTGGTGCAGTTGCGTCTGTCGCTGTTCCCACAATTCGCGGGAGACCATCCGCCCCACCAAGGCATCTGCTCGCCTGAATTCGCGCCGGGCCTGCTCCAGTTGCGCGGCAGTTGACCTCTGGCGGGCCTGGGCGGAGAGCACCGCATCCCGGGCGGTGGTTTCCGCCATGCGCAACTGGATGGCACTACGTTCCCTCTGTAGGAGGATCGATTCGGCCTTGGCGTGCAATTCAGCCAGCTTGAGACCGGCTTCCCTTTGATCGATCACCACCAGTTCCTCGCCCCGGGTAATTTTCTGACCGTCGGTAACCGGGCGCTCGGTGATCCAACCATCGACGCGGCTGCTGACGGTTATCATGTCGGCCCTGACCCGGGCGTCGTTCTCGGTGATGTGACATAAACGCCCATATCCCCAAACCGCAATGGCGACAAGGCCAATTACCACTATACAGAGAAAACAAAGCTTGCGATAGCGGCGCAACAAGGCAACCAGCCGCCGTAGTGGTAAAGAATTCCGCCATTGGATGCCTGCTGCAACAGGCTGTTCGGAGTTCAAACCATCAGTCGTCATTTGCGCGGGGCTTCCTTTTCGAGATTGTGGGATATTTGGGCAAGCACCTTACGGAACACCGCGACGTCCTGATCTGTGATGCCATCGAAGATCTCATTCCTCAGCTGAGCGGACCTCTTCTCGATCTCCTCGATCATTGGCTTGACACATTCGGTCAGGCAAATTGTTTTCGTCCGCCGGTCGAAACTGCAATTCTGTCGTTCGATCAGGCCGAGCCGTTCCAGTTCGTCAAGGATCCTGACAAGGCTGGGGCCCTCGATACCTACCCGCTCCAGCAGTTTCCGTTGCGGCAAACTGCCGCCGGCGTTCGACAGATAGCGCAACGGTACCCACTTAGCCTGGGTCAGGCCGAGGGGTGCCAGGCGCTCGTCCATCCGGGCCCGCCAGCGGCGTATCGTGATCCCGATTTCAAGACCTATGTTGTGATAGTCATCTTGGCTGTTCATAATCCACCTATCGAAATAGTTAGCTACCTAATAGATAGCAGTCTACTTATTTGACATGTGACAGTCAACATAAAATCTCAGGAGACATGTATAAACATTAATCGCCGGCCGGCAAACAGGGGAAGGCGAGAAGGCGCCAAGCCGGAGCCCTCCCCGCTTGATCACATAAGCGTAACGGTTTTCAATTTGAGGCACTTTTGATTGTCAGGGGTGATAGTTATTTGATAGTATCCACTCGAACCCACTATATTGCATCAAGGCTGTGTAATGGAAAAGATCCTGATCATCGACGACGAAGCCTTTATCCGCGAGAATGTGGAGCGCATCCTGGGGGACCAGGGGTACCAGGTGTGCGCCGCCCGGTCCGGAGCCGAGGCACGGGAGATCGTTGCCGGCGAAGAGGTAGACCTGGCCCTGCTCGACCTCAACCTGGGCACGGAAAACGGCATTGACGTGCTCAAGGCGCTCAAGGAACTGGACCCGGACCTGCTGGTGATCATCATCACCGGCTACGGGTCGGTGGAAACCGCCGTGGATGCCCTCAAGCTGGGCGCGTTCCATTATATGAAAAAGCCCTTCAAGGCCGATGCCCTGCGGGTTATCGTCAAGCTGGCATTGCAGACCCAGACCCTCAAACGCGAGGTGCGCAACCTGAAGCGCGTGGACGGCATCCTGCCGGGCCGCTCCCCCATGATCGGCAGGAGCCAGGCCTTTGGCGAGGTGATCGCCCAGATCCGGGAGATCGCCCGTATCCCTTCCACCGTGCTGATCACCGGCGAATCCGGCACCGGCAAGGAGTTGGTGGCCCGGGCCATTCACGACCTGTCGGACCGCAAGGATGCCGCCTTTGTCGGCATAAACTGCGCGTCGATCCCGGCCACCCTGCTGGAGAGTGAACTGTTCGGGCACGAAAAAGGCTCCTTCACCAGCGCCACCGCCCGCAAACCGGGGCTGTTCGAGGAGGCGCACCGCGGCACGGTATTCCTGGACGAGATCGGCGAAATGGACATGGCCATGCAGGCCAAGCTGCTGCGGGTCTTGCAGGAGCGCACCCTCCGCCGTGTGGGCGGAATCAAGGACATCCCCATCGATGTCCGGGTGATCGCCGCCACCAACCGCAACCTGAAGGAAAAGATCAGCGCCAGGACCTTCCGCGAAGACCTGTTCTACCGTCTGAACGTCTTCCCCATACACATCCCGCCGCTCAGGGCTCGCACCGAGGATATCGATCCCCTGGCCTCGTTCTTCCTGGACAGCTTCAGCCGCTCCTTCGGACGGGACTTTCGCGGGCTTTCCCCGGAGGCGGTCAGCCTCATGAAGTCGTATGCCTGGCCGGGAAACATCCGCGAACTGCGCAATGTCATCGAACGCATCTGCATCATGCGGCCCGGCCCGACCCTGCTGCCCGACTACCTTCCTCCCGAGATTTGCGGGGCGCAGCAGCCCGGCGCACCATCTGCCGTGCACGACACCCCCGACGCCACGCTTCCCGACGGCATGGGGCTCGAAGAGGCGCTGGCGAACTTTGAATGCGGCATCATCCGGGAAGCGCTGAACAAAACCGGCGCCAACGTCCTCCAAACGGCGTCATTGCTGAAGATCCCCCGGGGCACCCTGCGCTACAAGATGGAAAAATACGGCTTGTGATGGTGTTCAGGCCCATAAAAAAAGGCCGCACCCTCTTTGGGTGCAGCCTTGTCTGCTGCTCGTTCCGCTAACGAAGCACAAGCGATTCGGTGACCGGGGGAAGATCTTTCCGGCCCGATGCCTTCAACGCGCAATAACTGGAATACCTGTTGAAGGCCGGCGCTTTTCTCTGTGCGACCATTTTGGGGGCAACAACAGCCCTCTTTCTTTGCATTACGGCCTGTTTGCTTAACACGATCCGGTCGTGGTAGGAAACGATCAAACCACCGACCGATCCTTTGACGACGAGCCTGCCCGTCAGCATGTCTCCGCAGTCCCCAATTATGGAACGCACGTTCGCCGGTTGATAGGTGGCTATCTGGGTAAGTATGTTGAGGGTGCATTCACGGTTCAGAGGCTGGGGGATCGGCCCGGTTGCGAAAGCGCCTTTGGAAACGATGACCCTGTCCCTCCCTTTATAAACCCCGTCCGCGTCGGTGAGGGTCACCAGGAGTTCCGTTCCATCCGGCAGATTCGTCATACCCGTGACGATCAACCGGTTATCGTCCACTGTTGCGTTCATTGTTACGTCAAGGGCCAGTGCACTCGATACCGGGAGAACCAGCATCATCCACAGAAACACCCCCATGCGCATCGCCCCGCCCTTCCCCCGCTTCGTCATGACCGCCGCCCTATTCACGTGATAATCCCCACCTTCTTCATGCCTGTTGTTGCTTCCTTGCATTTTGGCTCAATGCCCTTATCATTTGTATCGGCTGTCCGCACATGATTTTGTATCCCAATTTTCCAAGGGAAGGCCAATCCGGCGGCAATTCCGGTTTTGCGGCCGGCCAACAGGTGGGGGGCGGCACGGTTACCCACGGTCCGTTTTTGAAACAAAGGGATATGTGTCGCCAGCAATTGGCCGAATTCAGCCATTTTTATGGCTGTTTTCCGCCACTGGAGGACATCAGCAACTCCGTATATCGATCGACAGTGTCAAAATTGTTTTGCTTTAACGCTCACATTTGGTTATAGACAGTCATGGCATTACAGTTGCAAAATAAAACGTCGTCTTATGAATCAGTAATCAACCAGTCACGCATCATCAACCGAACAGGAGGTAATGTAAGATGAAAAAGATCGTACTCGCAGCAGTGGCCCTGACACTTGCCGTCCCCGGAATATCCCGGGCGGAAAAAGTAAAAATTGGTTTTGTAAATTCGATCACCGGCCCTGAAGCCCCTATCGGCGAGAACCTGACCAACGGGGTGACCCTGGCGCTGGAAGATCTGAAGAAAAAGGGTATCGACGTGGAACTGATCAAGGAGGACGATACCGGCAAGCCGGAGAAGTCCATGGCCGCTTTCGAGAAGATGGCTACTCGCGACAAGGTTGCCGGCATAGTCGGCCCCTACAGCTCCAAATGCGCCAATGCCGTTGCCAAGCTGGCCGAAAAATACAAGACCCCGCTCCTGATCCCGGTGGCATCGAAAGAGGAGATCACCCGCCAGCACCTGAAGTGGACCTTCCGTCTCTCCGCCACAACCTATGACTATGCCACCATCCTGCTCGACATGGCCACCACCCTGGGCAAGCCCAAGACCATCGCCATCATCAACGAGAACACGGATTTCGGAACCTCCGGCGCTAAATCGGCCAAAGACTACGCCGGCAAGAAAGGCATCAGGATCGTGGCTGAGGAAGCCTATGCCCCGGGCTCTCCCGACTATCGCTCGACCCTGTCCAAGATCAAATCCAAAAACCCCGATCTGGTCTTCATGGTTTCCTACGTGGCCGACGCCATCCTGTTGATGCGCCAGTCCCGCGAAATCGGCATCACCCCGCAGGCATTCCTCGGTGCGGGCGCCGGCTTCGCGACGGTGGCATTCGCCAAGGAAAAGGACATCTCCAGCAACGTCTTCTCCAGTACCCAGTGGACCGGCGACGTGAACTGGCCCGGAGCCAAGGACTTCGACAAACGGTACCAGGCCAAATTCGGCAAGGAACCTACCTATCATGCCGCAACCGCCTACGAGTCCATGATGATCATGGCCGAAACCGCCGCCAAGACCGGCGCCAACCAGGAAAAGCTCCGCGCCGCACTGAAGAGCGGCCAATGGAATGGCATCATGGGTGAGGTCCGGTTTGCCGACTACGAAGGCTACACAAACCAGAACAAGCACCAGATGCTGGTGGAACAGATCCAGAACGGCGTCCATGAGACGGTCTATCCGCCCAAGTACGTGTCCAAGAAACCGGTATACCCGTTCCCCGGCTGGAAAAAGTAACCAGCGGAGAAGAGTGAAAGGTGATCGCCGACTGCGGGCCGTTTCACCTTTCACTCTTCCCCCTTCATTCATCATGTATCCGGAGCCACCATGAACATCTTTGTCCAATCCCTCATCAGCGGCATCCTGATCGGCGGTGTTTACGCCCTGATCGGTATCGGCCTGACCATCATCTTCGGCGTCATGCGGGTCATCAACTTTGCCCATGGCGACCTGCTGATGATCGGCATGTACGGGACCTACTACCTGTTCACCCTGTTCAACATCGATCCCTTTGTCTCCATCGTCATCACCATTCCGTTGATGTTCCTCTATGGCGCGTTCCTGCAGAAATTCTTCATCAATCGCGTTCTCGGGGCCCTGCCCCAGAACCAGATCCTGCTGACCATCGGCATGGGGCTGGTCATGAGCAATGCCGTCATGCTGGCGTTCACCTCGGATTACAAGATACTGTCGACCACCTATTCGTCCAGCAGCGTCAGTATCCTGGGAATATCCATCTCCAGTCCGCTGGTGATCTCCTTCATCATCACCGCCGCCATAACCGCCGCACTGTACTGGTTTCTGATGAAGACCAACACGGGCCAGGCGATCCGGGCCACGGCCCAGGATCGTGAGGCCGCCCAACTGATGGGGATCAACGTCAAACGCATGTCCATCATCGCCTTCGGCCTGGGGGCTTCCCTGGCCGGAACCGCCGGCGCGCTGATCTCGCCGACCTACTACATCTTTCCCCAGGTGGGGAGCACGTTCACCCTCAAGGCCTTCGTCATCACGGTCTTGGGAGGCATGGGCAGCATCGTCGGCGCCACCCTCGGGGGGATCCTGATCGGTGTGGCCGAGTCCCTCGGGGGGGCCTACATCGGGTCCGGCTGGAAGGAAGTGGTGGTGTTCGTCCTGTTTCTGCTGGTGCTCCTGTTCAAGCCCTCCGGCCTGATGGGCAAATCAAACGCGTGACACCGGCAAACGGGATACGTGCGTCAATGAAATCATTTTCTGAAAAAGCCCGGAAAACAATTTCCAATTCACTCCATGGGGCGGCGACAACTATGAATGCATCACTCGACAACAGCAGGGGCAACACCACCGTCAACGTCCTCCTGGGCGTGGTCGTGATAGTCATGCTCTTCCTGCTGCCAAAATTCGTGGAGAGCACCTATGCGCTCCACATCATGATCCTGATCTTCATCAACATCGTCATGGGATCGAGCTGGAACATCCTGGGCGGATATACCGGCCAGTACTCGGTGGGCCACTCCGCCTACTTCGGCATGGGCGCCTACACCACCATGATGCTGATGCAGTTCCGCCAGATTCCGCCCTGGTACGGCCTCTGGGCCGGCATGCTGGCCGCCCTGGTGATTGCCCTGATCATCGGCTCCATCTGCTTCCGTCTGCGCGGGCCCTACTTTGTCCTGGCCTCCATCGCCGTGGCCGAGATATTCCGGGTTTCCGCCCTGAACCTGAAAGACGTCACCAACGGCGCCGAAGGCATCCTGATCACCGAGATCCCGCCGTTGACCATCGGGGGCACCGTCATTACCGACTTTGCCTCCAAAGTCCCCTTCTACTACACCGGCCTGGTGTTCGTGCTGCTGATCATCCTGGCGACCTGGCTCGTGCAGCACTCCAAGCTGGGATACTTCTTCCAGGCCATCCGTGAAGACCAGGACGCGGCCCATTCCCTGGGCATCAACCTGACCATCTACAAGAACGCGGCCCTGGGCATCTCGGCCATCTTCACCTCGCTGGCCGGCAGCCTGTACGCCCTCTACGTCGGCTTCATCGATCCGAGCACGGTCCTGTCGCTTGAGCTGTCGGTATCGATCGTACTGATCTGTATCATCGGCGGCATCGGCACCATTTTCGGTCCGGTAATCGGCGCCCTGGTGCTGGTACCGCTCTCCGAGGCGCTGCGAAGCAACCTGATCGGCGAAAGCCTTATTTCATCCGGCCTGGTCAAGGCCGAATCCACTTTAGGCCACTTTCTCACGGAGAACCTTTCCCATGCCCATGTCCTGATCTACGGCGTCCTGGTGGTGGTGGTGATCCTGTTCATGCCGGACGGCGTACTCGGTTTCTTCAAGGCGCTGGCGGCAAAGAAGCGTAAGGAGGCAGCCTGATGGCCATTCTCGAGATCAAGCACGTGAGTAAGTTCTTCGGCGGCCTGGCGGCCAACTCCGATGTTTCCTTTGAAATGGCGCAGGGAATGATCATGGGTCTGATCGGCCCCAACGGCGCCGGCAAGACCACACTCTTCAACTGCATCACCGGCTACTACCCCCCATCCAGGGGTGAGGTCGTCTTCGACGGCAGGACGATGAACGGCCTTCAACCCGACGCGGTCTGCAAACTGGGCATGGCCCGCACCTGGCAGAAAGTGCGCCCCCTGGCCAAGATGAGCGTGGTGGACAACGTCATGGTAGGGGCCCTGTGCCGCACCAATTCGCTCAAAAAGGCCCGCGAGATGGCCATGGAGCAGGTCCGGGTGGTGCGCCTGGAACACAGGGCCGACTTCCGCGCCGGCGGGCTGCCCATCGGTGAACGCAAGAAACTTGAAGTGGCCCGCGTCCTGGCGACACAACCCAAACTGCTGCTTCTGGACGAGGTCATGGGCGGCCTTAATCCGGCCGAGAGCGAGGAGATCATTCAACTGATCCTGGACATCAAGCGGCTGGGCATCACCCAGATGGTCATCGAGCACGACATGAAGGCCATCATGCGCATCTCCGACCGGATCGTGGTCCTTAACTCGGGCGAAAAACTGGCCGAGGGGCTCCCCGGAGAAGTCGTCAGCAACCCCGAGGTGGTCGCGGCCTACCTGGGGAGTGAGTAGACCATAATCAACATCTGCCACGGAGACACGGAGAAATCCCCGTTGAACCGTATCTCCGTGGCAGAATTCCAAGAGGTTTTCATGCTTACCATCGACAAACTCAATTTCAGTTACGGCGACCTGAAGGTGCTTTGGGATATCGACCTGGAAGTCAACCAAGGGGAAATCGTCTCCGTGGTCGGCGCCAACGGGGCCGGCAAGTCCACCACCCTCAAGAACATCTCCCGGCTGGTGAAGCCCGCATCCGGCATCATCAGCTTCAACGGCGAAGACCTGAACGGCCTGGAATCCCACCAGGTGGTGGAGCGGGGTATTGTCCAGGTCCCGGAGGGACGCAAGATCTTCCCCGAGATGACGGTTCTGGAAAACCTGGCCATGGGGTCGTATATTTCCGGCGCGCGCAAAGACCGCGAGGCCAATGTGGAGCGGGTCTTCAGCATGTTTCCCCGACTCAAGGAACGGGAAAAACAGTTGGGCGGCACCATGTCCGGCGGTGAACAGCAGATGCTGGCCATCGGGCGGGGACTCATGACAAACCCCAAACTGCTGCTGCTGGACGAGCCGTCCCTTGGCCTTTCGCCGTTGTTTGTCAAGATCATCTTCGAGATCATTCAGGAGATCAACAAGCTGGGCGTCACCATCCTGCTGGTGGAGCAGAACGTCTTTCAGTCCCTGAAGATTGCCCACCGCGCCTATGTCCTGGAGACCGGACGGGTGGTCCTCTCCGGCACCGGGAGCGAATTATTGAACAACGACCACGTCAAGAAGGCATTTCTGGGAATGTGAGGAGAGAACAACCATGCAAACCGTCGAACAATGGATGACGAAGAATCCCATCACTGTCGAGGAGACCACCTCCATCATCGAGGCCATGCACCTTATGAAGGAGCACGATGTCCGGCGCTTTCCCGTCACGTGCAACGGAAAATTCTGCGGCGTGATCACCGAGTTGATGATCAAATCGTTCATGCCCGGCCAGGCATCCTCCATGGATACCTGGGAGGTGCATTACATCCTCTCCAAGGCCATTGTCAAGGATGCCATGAACCCCCAGCCCTTCACCATCACCCCTGACGCCCCTCTCAGCGAGGCTGCCCGCGTCATCCACGACAACAAGCTCAACGGCCTGTGCGTGACGGACCGGGACAACAGACTGGTGGGCCTGCTCACCGTCACCAACCTGACGGAAGCGCTGATCGCCCTGAGCGACAATGGGTAACACCCCTCCGCACGTCAGAGGGAAGGTTTCAAAGGAAACAAAGTCCATGTACCCGAACGTGTCGCGGCATATCCTGCGTTCAGTGGGTAATGGACTTTTCATTTTTACGTGATGCTTTGCAGGGACATGCCGATCCGGACCTTCCATGACCGATGCGATGACCGAGAATTATAGAAATACGCGAGGCTACGCCGCTACAAGCGTCTATCTTGTCTGCACCCTGCTCGTCGCGTCGATCGCGGTTCTTGATTCCGCCACTCCGTTGAGCGTCGCGGTGGGCGCCCTGTACGTTGTTGCCGTTTTGCTCTCATTCTGGACCCCGAACACGAAGTTCACCTTTTTCATAGCCATCACCTCTTCCGCCTTCATCATCGGCATTTTCATCTGCAAGGCCCCACTCGAGGAAATGTGGCCGGCGGTTTTCAACCGTGCCTTGTCCCTGTTCGTCATCTGGGTGACGACGTTCCTCGGACTGAAAACCAGGGATGCGGAAAAAAAGCTCATCGAGATGGCAAACCACGATTTCCTGACCGGACTCCTCAATCGCCGCGAGCTGTTCAACAGGCTCTCCCTGGAGGTTTCCCGCGTCAATCGCACGAACGGGCCGCTATCGATCATCATGATCGACATAGATCACTTCAAGACGATCAATGACAGGTATGGTCACATCGCCGGGGACATGGTTCTGAAAAAGGTGGCGCACGGACTTCGGGAGGGAATACGTGATTACGATCTGATCTGCCGGTTCGGCGGCGAGGAATTCCTGGTCATGACCCCGGAAACCGATCTGCGCCACGCCACGGAACTGGCCGAACGCCTGCGCGGGAAGATAGGGGAGACACCCATCCGTATCAGGAACGCTCCCCCCGTGACGATCACCATCAGTGCCGGCGTGGCCAGCCTGCTGGAGTGGGAAAATGTCGAGGCCATGCTCGCACGTGCGGACACGGCCCTTTACCATGCCAAGGAGTCGGGCCGCAACCGGGTTGAACCCCTCAGCGGTTGACCCGCGGGTCCAGCGCGTCCCTCACTCCTTCGCCCAGAAGGTTGTAGGCCAGGACCGTCACCAGGATGGCCAGACCGGGAAAGAGCGACAACCACCAGGCAAACTCGATGTAATCCTTGCCCGATGTCAGGATGTTGCCCCAACTGGGTGTGGGGGGTTGGACGCCGATGCCGAGAAACGACAGGGCGGATTCGGTCAGGATGGCCCCGGCAATCCCCAGGGTGGCGGCGACCAGCGCCGGTGAAACGGCATTGGGCAGGATATGGCGGAAGATGACGCGCTTGTCGGAACAGCCGATGCAGCGGGCCGCCATGATGTAGTCCATCTCGCGGATGGAGAGCACCTCCGCCCGCACCATGCGCGCCACCCCCATCCAGCCGGTCAGGCCGATGATGATCATGATGTACCAGATGGACGGCCGCAGGAAGGTGATCACCGCCAGGATCAGGAAAAATGCCGGAAAACAGAACATGATGTCCACCACCCGCATCAGCAGGTTGTCGATCAGGCCACCGTAAAACCCGGCCAGCAGGCCGACCACCGTGCCGATCAGCACCGCGATGCCGGCCGCCACGAAACCCACCAGGAGCGAAATACGCGCCCCGTAGATCACCCGGCTCAACACGTCCCTCCCCAGGTCGTCGGTCCCGAACCAGTGCTTGAGAGACGGCGGATTCAGAACCTCCCAGGCATTGATCTCGTTGGGGCTGAACGGCACGATCAACGGTGCCGCCAGGGAGATAACCAGCATGAACAGCACCACCGCTCCGCCGACCACGGCAAAGCGGTTCCTGGCCAGGCGGGGCCAGAATACGGCGCGGATGTAGGAATGTTTTGAAATCATACTACTACCTGTCTCTCACAGAGGCACGGAGAAAATCCAACACGAATTATCATATAAAAACAACCCGCCATATGCCCTCATAATTCATCCGACTGATGTGCCATTTTCGTTTACCTCTGTGCCTCTGCGAGCTCCGTGAGAACCGCTTGCCGTTC
>JAATGX010000046.1 GCA_015688915.1 Desulfuromonadales bacterium | reverse complement strand
GTGCTGACCAGGGTCAACATGATTGTCGGCACCACCAACAACTATGCCCCCATGACCATGTCCATCAAAAAGGCCGCTGAGCGGATCATCACCAAGGGGAAGGTGGTGGAAGAGGGGATGCTGAACCGTATCGAGATGGCCTTTCGCCTCTACGACCCCTGTCTGTCCTGCGCCACCCACGCGGCAATGGGTAAGATGCCGCTTCGGGTGAACATCCGTGATTGCGGCGACGGGATCATCCGCACCATGAGCAGGGACTGATGAGAACCATTGTGGTCGGTCTGGGTAATCCTATCCTCTCCGACGACGGCGTGGGCATCAAGGTGGCGGGGCTCGTGAAAGAGCGGCTCGCGAGCTCTGCCGGGATAGACGTGGTCGAAGCCTATTCCGGTGGTCTCCGGCTGATGGAGGCCATTGCCGGGTATGACCGGGCGATCATCGTGGATGCGGTCAAGACGGGTAGACACCCGCCGGGGACGATCCGGCACCTCTCCCCGGACTCGCCCACCCGGACCCGCAACATGCTCTGCACCCATGACGGTGACCTGGCAACGGCCTTGGCCCTGGGGCGCGACCTGGGGCTGAAGCTGCCGGACAGCGTGGAGATCATCGGGATCGAGGCCGACGAGGTGGAGCGTTTCAGCGAGGAGTTGACCGGCCCGGTTGCTGCGGCACTGCCGGATGCGGTGGCGGAGGTGCTGAAACGGTGCGGGTGCGGCCATAAGCCGAAAAGCGTTTCTCACAGAGCTCACAGAGGCACAGAGACGTAGGTTTCAGTCTGAATTTCTCAGTGCCTCTGTGAGCTCTGTGAGAGGCCAAATTTTAATCCGCCAGGGGACAGCCATGAAGATCGGCGTATATTTCTGCACCTGCGGAACGAACATCAGCGACAGGATCGACGGCGAAAAGGTCAGGGAAAAGCTGGCAGCCACCGGTCTGGTGTCCTATTTCAAGATCTGCCCGCTGCTCTGCTCGGAGGATGGCAAACGGTTTCTGGAACAGGATCTCTTGGCGGAAAGGCCGGACCGGATCGTGATCGCCGCCTGTTCGCCCCGGGAGCACGAGGCCACCTTCATGCGGGTCATGGCGCCGGCCGGCATGAACCCCTATCTGATGCAGATGGTCAATATCCGCGAGCAGATCGCCTGGGTTACCAAGGACCCGGCAAAAGCCGTGCAAAAGACCGCGCTGGCCATCAAGGCCGCGCTCAAGCGTGTCGAGCTTCATGAGATGCTGGAAAAACAGGGGCTGGAGGCATCTCCGGCGGTGCTGGTGATCGGGGCCGGTCCGGCCGGTCTCAGGGCCACCCTGACCCTGGCGGAGGCGGGCAGAAAGGTGACCCTGGTGGAAAAGACGCCGGTCATCGGCGGCCTGCCGGTCATGTACGAGGAATTGTTCCCCAACCTGGAGTGCGGCCCCTGCATGCTGGAACCGCTCATGGGAGAGGTACTGCACGGCGACTACGCCGGGAACATCGAGCTTCTGACCATGGCCGAGGTGGACGAGGTGGCGGGTTACTTCGGCAATTTCGTGGTCAAGGTGCGCCAGCGGCCCCGGTATGTGGACCAGCAGCAGTGCATCGGCTGCGGCGAATGTTTCGAACCCTGCCCGGTCAGCGGTCCCAATCCCTTCAACGCAGGCATGGACGAGCGGAAGGCCATCGCGTTCCCGTTCCCAGGGGCGCTTCCCAACGCGCCCTCCATCGATCCGGCCCTGTGCATCCGTTTCACCGAGGGTGCGGATTGCTGTGCGTGCAGCTCGGCCTGCCCCATGGGTGAGGGGGTTGTCCTCTTCGATGACCAAGAGCGGATCGTCGAGCGCCAGGTGGGGGCCATCGTCATTGCCACCGGGGCAGGGCTGTACGACTGTTCCCGCTTCCCGGACCTGGGGTACGGCCGTCTCACGGACGTCAGGACCGCCTTCGAATTCGAGCGCATGCTGGCCTCCAACGGTCCGGGCGGCGGAGAGATCCTGACCTCCAGGGGGGAGCCACCCCAATCCGTGGCGTTCATCCATTGCGTCGGATCGTTGGACGACGAACACCAGCCCTACTGTTCCGGCATCTGCTGCCAGTACGCCTTCAAATTCAATCACCTGCTGGAATCGAAGCTGCCGGATGCGCGGATTCACCACCTGCACCGGGAGATCGTGTCGCCCGGCAAGGAGGAATACGCGCTGCACCAGGCGGCTCGCAGCAACCCGCGGGCGACCTTTACCCGTTACGCGAATCTTGGCGATATGAAGGTCATCGACCAGGAGGGGCGCCAGACAGTGCGTCTCACGGACGCCGCCGACATCATTGCCGACTTGGTAGTGCTCTGCCCGGCCGTGGTTCCCCATGCCGATGCCGAAAGGTTGAGCGCCATGCTGGATGCCAGCCAGGATCGTTTCGGTTTTTTCGAGGAGGTGCACGGCAGGATGGATTCGGCCCGCAGCAAGATGCGCGGCATCTACCTGGCCGGCGCCTGCCAGGCGCCGGCCGACATCCAGCGGGCCACCAGCCAGGGGATGGCCGCCTCCGGCCATATCCTGTCCGAACTGGTGGAAGGACGCACGATCGAGCTTGATCCCCTGTTCGCCTCGGTCTACCCGGAACGGTGCGCCGGCTGCAAGGTCTGCGGGAAGGTCTGCCCCTACCGGGCGATCTCGTTCGATGATGAAAACAACGTATCCGTGGTAAACGCCGTGCTCTGCCACGGCTGCGGCACCTGCGCGGCCGCCTGCCCGATGGGCGCCATCAAGGCCAACCAGTTCACCAACGGAATGATCCTGGCCGAGATCGAGGGGGTGCTGAAATGAGCACTCCAATCGAACAGACGAACGCGGCATCCGCCTCGCCACCGGCGGAGTTCGAGCCCCGTATCATCGGCTTCCTCTGCAACTGGTGCTCCTATGCCGGGGCGGACAAGGCGGGCTCATCCCAAGCTCCCTATCCGCCCAACGTGAGCATCGTCAAGGTCATGTGCACCGGCAGGATCGATCCCGAGTTCATCCTCCAGGCGTTCAAAATGGGGGCTGACGGCGTGATCATCCTGGCCTGCCATCCCGGAGACTGCCATTACAAGGAGGGGAACCTGCGGGCGGCCCAGCGCCACGCCATGCTGGCGCGGATCCTGGAGCAGATGGGCATCGGGCGGGTGCGCTGCCGCTTCGACTACGTTTCGGCGGGCGAGGGGGATAAGTATATACAGGTCATTACGGACATGGTGGCAACCATCAGGCGCCTCGGTCCGTTAACACTATAACAGGAGGAAGAAAACAATGTCTGTCCAGCAACTTGATGCACGCGGCCTGAAATGCCCGCAACCGACCTTGAAGGTGACGGTCATGGCGGTGAAGATGAAGCCCGGCGACGTCCTTGAGGTCATCGCCGATTGTCCGACGTTTGAAAAGGATGTGCGCGATTGGTGCGCCCGTTCCAGGAAAGCCCTGTTGTGGGTCAAGGAGGAGGGGGCGGCGAAGCGGTGCCAGATCCAGTTCTGACGGCTTCGTAACAAGCTTGTCTGCTGCAGGGGGCCATGGGATTCGTGGCCCTTTTCTTTAAGGACGAGATGGAATATGGAGACGTGTGGCCGGGATCGAGGCGACACACCCCATTCATCCGTCGCGTACGCGACAGTGGGATATGTTGCGCCATTGATCCGGGGAATGAATTCTCCGTCTACCATCACATCGTCCCTACAGGACGAAAACGACAAAGACCCCAGTTTGCTTGACGGTAGTCGTAAGATTCATCCCATGGGTTGAGGGCAAGCCGGTAGTGACAGGTGAAAATTTCAAGGGGTTGACGGGGAATGGGCGGAAGAAACCCGATGAATTAAGAAGTGCCTGAGGGTGTGGATTGTAGAGACGCGCCGGTGAGGCGTCTCGGGTCTGGTCTTGTTAGTGTCGGGGAGCGGATGGTGTTGGTGGGGTGAAGGCGGGGGTTGGGTGCCGGGTGGGGGCTTGGATAAAAGCAATAAAGCAATCCCGACCCCGGCGCGGCAACGGGAGTTATAGACCGGTGATGCTCCCCCCCGCTTCAACCACCCTTCTCTCATTGCAAAGATTGTCAAAAAAACGTATTGATCATGGACGAGATTGCAGCACTGGACGCTCAGAGTGAGGAAGTGCTTGCCAGGATTGGCAGCCTGCTGTCATGTCCGAAGGAGAATAACCGATGACGGAAGATATTCGCTGGAAACAACGCTTTGACAATTTTCAACGGGCACTGCATCAACTGACCCTGGCCATCCGGCTCATGGAACAGCGGCCACTTTCAGACCTTGAACGGCAGGGACTGATTCAGGGATTCGAGTTTACCCATGAACTAGCTTGGAATGTACTGAAGGATTATCTGGAAATAGAAGGGATACAGGGGCTGGTCGGTTCGAGAAGCACGGTACGCGAGGCATTCAAACGGGGGCTGGTAAGCGATGGCGAAGCCTGGATGGACATGATCGAAAAACGCAACCTCTCCAGCCACACCTATAACCAGGACGTGGCTGAATCCTTGGCATCCGCTATCCATGAACGGTATTACCCGGCGTTCCTTGAGATGCAGGGACGTTTCATGAGGGAAGCGTAACCATGCCTGAATTCGGCCTTCCCGACAGAACTGTTGCCATAATTCGGCAGATTCTCGCTGATTTCCCCGCAGTGAAGAAGGCGGTCATTTATGGTTCACGGGCTAAAGGGAATTACAAGCCGGGTTCGGATGTTGACCTGACCCTCTTTGGAGATGGTCTTGATCTGCGCACACTTGGCGAAATTTCATCCAGACTGGATGAATCGCCGATCCCCTATCAGGTTGACCTCTCGATCTTTGACAGGCTTGACCATATGAAACTACGGGAACATATAGAGCGGGTGGGGATTGCTTTTTATCAGCGGGTAGGAACTGAGAAGGGTAAGGAAGCGGATTTCGAAGGACATAAAGATAAAGCGACAAAGTGAGCCTTTATCCGGTGCGCTCCCGTTTTTTAAATGGATTGATTGCTGAAATCATTCCCTGTTTGACGCCCCTGGCAGTAGAGCGTATACATGAGACCGACCTTAATTAACAGCACGGAAGTGAATCATGGGCGACCAGCTTTATCACGGCGCTCAATGCCGAGCTGAAAACCACCGTGGCGAGAATTGATCAGCTTCGTAAGGATATTGATGCCATTGTGGCGGAGATCGAAGGCGAGGAGCTTAAGGCATGAGCAATGTCATTATTTACACCACCGAAGATGGTGTGACCAACATTGATTTGCGCCTGGACAATGGCACGGTTTGGTTGTCGCAACTTCAAATCGCCGAGCTTTTTCAAACCAGCAAGCAAAATATCAGCAAGCACATTCAAGCCATATACGATGACCATGAGCTGGATGAACAGGCAACTGTCAACCATGAGTTGACAGTTCAAAAAGAGGGTGCGCGAGAGGTTTCACGCACGATTGCCTTGTATAACCTTGATGTGATTCTGGCTGTGGGGTATCCACGACTTTGTTTTTGATGATGGCCATATTCAGAACATCTACCTGTTAGACAAAAAGAACATCGCCCGCAATAAGTGTCAGGTGGTCAGGCAGTTTGAGCAAACCGGCAGCCATGCCAACCGCTACGATGTCACTATTTTGGTCAATGGCTTGCCGCTGGTGCAGATCGAGCTGAAAAAGCGCGGCGTGGCTATTCGTGAAGCTTTCAATCAGGTGCATCGTTACAGCAAAGAGAGTTTTAACAGCGAGAATTCCCTGTGCGACTGAAGGTATTCAATACCGAGCAGATGAACCAGGCTGTCTTTGCGTTCCGCCGCTACGAAGATGCCTCGCTCTGCTACACAGGAATCGAGAGCCACGAGGGGCTTACACACTACGGTCTATACGACACCGTGGTGGCAAGGGAGTGAAAGGACGTCGACCCGTCGAAATGAAATGCAAAGGCGCTGAAGCGGTCTATCAAAAGGTTGCCTCTCTCTCGATTGAACAGTAGCTTGAATACTGGCGCAAAGGAAGCGCTTCCCCATGGAAGCAAATGCAACCGGTAATCGACAAAAAGCAGCTTAAGCCGGGTACGGTGGGCATGGATTCATAATGACACCCCAAAGGCAACTTTGACAATTTCCGCGAATTAGGTCATAGTTCCCCCGATAATTTCCCTTTGATCAGACCGGAGAAGCGATGCAGGCCCGCGCCATTACCCCCGAACGAAGCGACGACGATTTCCAGTTTGACGCCACCCTGCGCCCCAGGGCGCTGGACGAGTATATCGGACAGGAGAAGATCAAGGGGAACCTGCGACTGTTCATCGATGCGGCCAGGGGGAGGGGCGAGGCCCTGGACCATGTCCTGCTGTACGGTCCGCCCGGTCTGGGCAAAACCACCCTGGCCAACATCGTGGCCTGCGAGATGGGGGTCAACATCAAGTCCACCTCGGGGCCGGTCATCGAGCGCCCCGGCGACCTGGCCGCCATCCTGACCAACCTGGAACCGCACGACGTCCTATTCATCGACGAGATCCACCGTCTTTCCCACGTGGTGGAAGAGATCCTCTACCCGGCCATGGAGGACTTCCAGCTCGACATCATCATCGGCCAGGGGCCTTCCGCCCGCAGCATCAAGCTGGACCTGCCCCGCTTCACCCTGGTGGGCGCCACCACCCGCGCCGGCCTGCTCTCCTCGCCGCTGCGCGACCGCTTCGGGGTCATCTCCCGGCTTGAATTCTACACCGAGGGCGAACTGGCCACCATAATCTCCCGCTCCTCGCGCATCCTGGGGATGGAAATCGACCCGGAAGCGGCCGGCGAGCTGTCCCGCCGCAGCCGGGGCACGCCGCGCATCGCCAACCGCCTGTTGCGCCGGGTGCGGGACT
>JAATGX010000167.1 GCA_015688915.1 Desulfuromonadales bacterium | reverse complement strand
TGAGGTCCTGAAGGGAGTGCTGGCCGCCGGAGATTTGCGCGGCGCTCTTGAGCAACTGCGCCCGATCCATGACCGCTTCCTTATCGGTGAGGATCCCGGCTGCACGTTTCGTCATCTCGCTGCTGTCTTTGCCCTCTTCCTGCACCTGTAATCGCCGGTTCTCCAGGTTCGATTCCCTGGAGGCCTCAAGAGAGGCACGGACCTGTTCACGCGAGGTCCCGGCCGCTTCGAAGCCCTGATCCCATTTCTGGACCACGTCCTCCTTGCTGATCTCGATCTTCCGGTCCCTAGTGTCCAGTGCCGCCATTTCGTACAACCTGGCTTCCGAAATATCTTTGTGTTCGCCACTCGCCCGCCACTCGGCCACCTTCGCCTCGATGGCCTCCCGCCGCTTGCTGAACTCCTCAATCAACGTGGGATCAACGCCCTTGATCTCGAACAACAATTGCTCCCGGTCGGTGAACTGGATCTCGAAGCCGATCTTCTGCAGCTCGTTAATCAGCTCTTGCCGGTAGAGGAGCCCCAGGGCTTTCTGGTCTACAAAAATGTTCTTCGGTTCGTTCGCCCGCCACTGGCCATCCAAAGTCTGGACCATGTTCTCTACGAAACAATGGCTGTGGAGCTGTGGATCGATAGCACGGCTGGTGACGTGGTCGAACTTGGCGGCCACCAGGGTGCCATTCTGGATTCCGTCCGGGGTGCGCGCCTGTGCGTAGTGTTTTTCGATGTGGGCCATGATCGCCTTGACAGCCGCATCGTGGGCGCCCTTGATCCCGTCAACGCCGGCGGCGTAGGCAATGGAAACGGATTTGGGCGCGGAAAAGGTCAAGTCGTTGCCGGCGCGATGATTTTCCACCTGATTGCCGTCTTTATCCTTGGTGACCTTGGGGGCAACGAGCCGATCGTGGCCGTCCGGGGTGTAGCCCTCGCAGACGTTCATGAATGCGCCCTTATTGACTACACCTTCCAGTCCCAGCGCCGCGGCGCCCGTGCCCAGCCACTGACTAGCTTCGCCGCCTTTGAGATAATAATCTTCCTTGCTGAAATACGAGCTGGCATCGCCAGCCGACATGCCTTTCGAGACTGAAAGCATGATCATCCCACCTTGATTTTATGAAATTCGCGCGGGGGCGCTTCGCGCCCGTTATCGAAAAATGCGACCCGCCTACGGCGGGTATCCCGAAAAGGCAGGCTACGCCCGGCGTCTCGCATGCTGCCGCGAGTCGCCGCCCTTCGGGTGCCGACGACTTGACAACAGTATTGAAAACTCGCCTGCGGGTCCTTCGGGCGCCTGAGTTTTCAACAATGTTGACAAGTCTAGGTTTCAACCAACTGCTCTGTCGCCCACAGGGTCCACAGTCTTAGCCCGCCGCGAAAGCTCCGCATTTCGCTTACGGCGGGCAGGCCTGTGGACTTGTGGACGATGCGGACCTTGTCCGCACACCATGCACTCACCCCGAAATCAACCATATGCCCGTCAAGCCCTGATGGGCCTTGACGGGGCTTTATAAGTCCCGAAAAGCCCAGGCGGGCCTTTTCGGGAAAGTATGTAAGGCTCAAAAAGCCCTGTTAAGCCTTTTCAGGGCTTAATGGGGCTTGAAAAGACATTCGGTTTCGAGGGTAAGACCTCGCCGGGGCTTGTTGGGCCTTGGCGCGCCACTGCTCTGTTTTTGAAGTTGATGATCGAATAAGAAAAAATTATACACATATTTGTTTATATTTTACTTGACTCTATAAACATATTTGTTTATATTTCTATCCATGAACAGCAAGGAATTCAAAAGATGGCTAGAGAAACAGGGTTGCACCTTTGAACATGCCAAAGGTAGCCACGTTAAAGTTTTCCTTGGTGATCATTTTTCCATCCTGCCCATGCACAACACAGACTTGAAGAAAGGCACGATGGAGGGCATCAAAAAGCAACTCGGTCTGAAATAAGGAGGTGATAATCATGTTGGCATATCCCGTAAATCTAGAACCCGCTGAAGAGGGTGGATTTGTGGTTACGTTCCCGGACGTTCCCGAGGCGATTACCCAGGGGGAGGATGAGGCAGACGCTTTGGTCTGGGCTCTCGATGCGCTCGAAACCATCCTGGACGTGTACATGGATAAAAAGCTGCGTATTCCGTATCCTTCTCCGGCTGACGGGCGCCCGGTAGTCGTGTTGCCGGTGGTGGCGGCCGGTAAGGTGATCCTGCACAACACTCTCTTGGAAACCGGGAAAAAGAAAGCGGACCTGGCCCGGATGCTTAACCTGGCCCCGACGCTAGTGGACCGTCTGCTGTCTTTACGGCACAAGAGCCGGATTGAACAGATCGAGACTGCGCTTGCGGCTTTCGGGAAAAAGCTGGTTGTCGATGTCATGTGATTTTCGTCCGCGTTTATGAGCGTAGCGAATGGACAGAGCGAAGCGTTACCGTTTTTGACTGTTTCGGCCAAGCTGCTTCGCCCGCTGCGCCTTATCGCGGGGTATCTTTTCACTGGCATGCTCTCTCTCCCTTCGCGTCCCAACAACAAACCAACCCAAGTGACAATAACCTACGGATAAACTCCGTATCGATCGCACAATCCGCAGTGGGACAGGTCGCTGAAAAGGTTTCGACATGAGCCCGCCGCTACGATCTGCTTGATCGAGTCCTTCCAGCGGATCCTCGGATTGTCGTTGAGAAAACTGTAGAGCCTCCGAACCTCCTTATCTGACTGTTGCTGCTCGATCGATTCCACGGCCCGAGTGATCTCCGGCGTGCTCATGTCCACCCGCTGGCGGATCCGATTCATCTTCCCGATCCAGATAGTCTTCGAGACATGCGTCTTCACCGCTTCGACTACTCGTAGCGTCTCATCGACGCCAGCCAGCATGGGTTCAATGGATACCGACGTACCGAACCCTGCCGCATATACATAGTCCAGTGCTTCCAGCCGCTCCGCAGGAGGCGGGGCCTGAGGTTCCCAGAGTCTGACAAGCGCTTCGTCCAGGGCGCCGATGGTGAAGCGGAAGAGGATTTGGCTCTTGTATCTTGCGAGTTGGGCCACTAGGGTTCTAACGCATTCGATATGAGGTTTGGAAACGATCAGCACCTGGTTGCCTACGGAGAGCATTTGGTGCAGTGCTGCAATTGATTGGTCGAGATAGAATGGCGTGATGTCGTGCGAGCTGGGGTACATGATGATGCCGGGCTGACGGGTTTTGATTCCGATTGCTTTCGGCTTCACAGTCTCTTTCAGCCACTCTTCACGCGAACTGATACGTTTCAGTCGGAGCTGAATGTGGCAGGCATAGCAGTAGAGACAGCCGTGGGCGCAGCCCTTACCGATGTTGTAGTTGATATCGGCCCATTCCTTGGTTCCGTGGCCGGTGCGGGCCTGATCGAAGTTTGCGGGTTCATTCGGCATGATATTGATCCTCTTCTGGCTGTTCCCCCTAGGGGATGTGGTTTTCGTCTTCCGGAATGCCCAGTTCCGCGGCAAACGCTCTGGCTATCGCGTGCATGCAGGTGTTCTTACCCAGGTGGCAGACGACGCCGCCCAGGTCCCTGGAGATCAGGGAGGGTTCCATACCCGCCTGCAGGCCGGAGCTGATGACATTGGCCAGGCCGTAGGCAAATGCGGCTCCGCATCCGCCGCTTTTACCGAATCTGAGCAGGAGCCCCTGGAGTGTGTTCCCGCCCACGTCGCGGGTGATGGTGATGTAGATCGGGCCGCAGGATGTTTCCATTTCGTAGGTCACTCCGGGAAGAGGTTTAGCGCGTGGGACTTTTGGCGGCGTCATAGGGGCAATCGTCATACAGCTCTTCCCCGGTGTTTCCTACGGGGGCGAGCCCCTAACGCAGGGCCGGAGCGGTAGGCGGGGACGTAACGGTCGTGCTGGTTCCGGATAGCATCGCGGATTTCCTCCAACGTCTCATTTATCCAAACCACACAGATGACAAATACGACTGCGATAAAGATCTCCACAGGTCACCCCTCCCTCTGTTGTGCCGCTCCCACACACGCCGAGCACACATCTTCCTCAACCCAATGGCACCCGCTTTCGCAGCCGTACCTGTCGGTACAGCCGCAGACCCGGCAGGTCCTGATCCAGAGCGCTTTCAGGTCAGGCAAGGGAGGATTGGTTTTCAAGCCGCTGACCATCGGTTCCAGCACCCGGGCCATCAGGGTGGTGCCTTCTGTGCCCGCAATGATATATGCCTGCTGAGGTTCCACCTCTGGTATCCGGGCACCGCTCCACCCGAGGATGTGCAAAATACCGGCGAGGCCGAACTTGCGCTGCTGTTCGGGGGTCATCTGGTCCCAGACTTCAATGGGGTTAATGAGGGTTGGCATGGTTTGTCTCCTCTGAAACTGCCTGTTGGTATGCGGCATGGCCGGTTCTGCCGTACCAGCCGTGTTGAAAGAAGCTGTAGCAGAGAGATTTCTTGTCCTCCGGCAGATTGGTAATTCCCAGCCTCACCAGGAGCTGATCAAATTCCTGCAGAGGTTTCCTGACTGACAGTTCAGTTGTCAGTTTCAGGGCCTCCACGATAGCCTTGGCCAACGCTTCATCAGCCTCCTTACCCTCTCCCGTGATCACCTCGGCAACCGATCTGCCGTAAGCATCATCCAGGTCGAAGCCGACCAGCGTACTGCAGTAGGTTTGTGGGTTGTCCGGATCAGGTTCGGCCTTCATGGGCTCGGCCTGGTGGTCGCAGGCCAGGTACATCAGTTCGTCTACCGGTTCCCAGGGTTGCATATCCTCTCCTTTTGTTGTTCCGGCATAACAGCCGCTAACGCGACCTTCGGCGCGTGAGCTTGGTGTTAATCATCGTCTCAATTTGTGGCAGATCTGCCACGTTTTTTAGGTTGCGTTTTCCCGTAAAATCTGCGGTAATTTCTCCCAAAAAACAGGAGGCTGCTGATGAACAGTTACGAACAAAAATTTTCCGGCTTCATCCAAATGTGCGTCGATGCGAAACGTAACGACATAGGTGTAATAGTAGTGTCTCATCCCGCAGTGCTCGGCGATAATTACGACGAGGTTATCGAGAGCCTGTCTCGCCTGGCTGAGGCTGGGTTTGCGCTTCAGATTGCAGGGCGCTGATACTGGACTTCACTTTTCTCCACGCCTTGGGTGGTTTCTCGCCCAGCTTCTGGCATTCGGGGCAGAAGCACCGTGGTTGACAGCCCCATGAGAGATACCGTGCGGCTGGGTCATCGGTGCTGTACCTATGCCCTTTGAAGCAGGTTTTCTCGTAGGGTTTTGATGTATGGAATGCTCCCATTTTACCCCCCTAACTCGCCAGTAACGACGGCTGC
>JAATGX010000263.1 GCA_015688915.1 Desulfuromonadales bacterium | reverse complement strand
GACATCTGCCGCAAGGAGAATGAACCGGTTTTTCTGACGAGAAAAGGGCATGGCGATCTGGTGTTGCTGAGCCTGGAAGGTTATGAACGGATGTTGGCCAAGATGAAACAGCACGAAGAGTACGATGCGGATATGGAGGCGCTCTGGGTGCGGGAGGCGGAGACTCGTTATGACGAGATAGCGACCGGCACGGTGGTCTGCCGGCCATTGGATGAAGCGGTAGGGGGTGTACGTAGAGCGCTGAAATGAAGCCGATTGTGCTGCATCCGGCGGCAGAGGCGGAGATGCGGGCCGCTGCCGGCTATTACCAGGATTGTCAACCGGGGCTTGGCGGACGGTTCCTTGATGAAATTGCGCGGACCGGTGGACGTATAGCACATAATCCACTGGCTTCGCCGACCATATCCGGTTACATGCGATGCTGCATGCAGAACCATTTCCCGTTTGGCCTGCTGTACCGCATAGAAACTGAGAGGATTTACGTCTGGCGAAGCCGTGTAGAATAGGAATTGTCGAGGTGGTCGTGGAATGGCAACCCACGGAACGAATGACGATCAGGCTATTGGGCAGAGATGCCGTGTGGCCTGTTTTTACATGCAGAGTTTGTGAAAATCAGTTGATCCCGCACCCCACTCCTTTCCGTCATAAGGCATATATCGCAATGGAAAAAGCCACCCTTGACGGTATCCCCTGACCTCGGCCTCTCACGTCAAATGGGTCGGCCAGAGGGAGTTGCTGACCGGCCTGCATCGAGACTGTTACGAATCGAGCACAGGCGCTTCATCCCCCTTGGGCAGGAACGGTTCGAACTGCTTCTTGTCGATGCAGCACCGATAGGCCTCCGTTGGGTTGATCTTCTGGGCCTTGAGCAGTTCCATAAGGTGCATGTCCATCAACTGCATCCCGTCTTTCCGGGCGGTCTGGATGATGGAGGGGATCTGGAAGGTCTTGGCTTCACGGATCAGGTTGGCGATGGCCGGGGTGCCCACCATGATCTCCAAGGCCGCCACGCGCCCCTTGCCGTCGGCGGTCTTGAGCAGTTGCTGGCAGACCACCCCTTTCAGGGATTCGGACAACATGGCGCGCACCTGCTCCTGCTGGTCCGTCGGGAAGACATCGATGATGCGGTCGATGGTCTTGGCGGCGGTATTGGTATGCAGGGTCCCGAACACCAGGTGCCCGGTCTCGGCGGCGCTCATGGCCAGGGAGATGGTGGTCAGGTCGCGCATCTCGCCCACCATGATGATGTCCGGGTCTTCGCGCAGGGCGGCCTTGAGGGCCGAGGCGAAACTCTCCGTATGATCGCCGATCTGGCGCTGGTTGAGCAGCGACATCTTGTTTTCGTGGATGAACTCCAGCGGGTCCTCCAGGGTCAGGATGTGCTCCTTGCGGGTGGAGTTGATCAGGTCGATCATGGCCGCCAGGGTGGTGGATTTGCCCGACCCGGTCGGCCCGGTGACCACGACCAGTCCCTTCTTGAACTTGGTCATGCGGATGACGCCTTCCGGAAGCCCCAACTGTTCGGCCGAGAGGATCGTGCTGGGGATGATGCGGAACACGGCGGCGATGCCGCGATGCTGCATGAGGATATTGCCGCGGAAGCGCGCCAGTCCCTCTACGGAATAGGCAAAGTCCAAGTCCTTCTTCTCTTCGAAAAGCGCCTTTTGTTTCTCGGACAGGATCTCGAACAGGATCGCCTTGAGCTCCTCATGCCCCAACGGTTTGAAGTTGAGGCGCTCCATCTCGCCGCGCAGACGGAAGATGGGCGGGTTGCCGGTGGAGAGGTGCAGGTCCGACGCCCCCTCGTCCTTCATCATCTTGAACAATGCATCGATGCGTGCCATATGCTCACCTCCCTGAAATCATTCACATCTGCCACGGAGACACAGAGACACGGAGAAAAACGTGAGTAACCTCCGTGGTTCCTCTGTGCCTCTGTGGCACTAATTGCTTATAGATCATTGCGGTCGCTCAGGTTTTCGAAACGGGTGTGTTCGCCCTGGAAGATCAGGTTGACCGTGCCCAGGGCGCCGTTACGCTGTTTGCCGATGATGATCTCGGCGTTGCGTTCGTGGTTCTGGGTGCAGGTTCCGTCCCGTTTGCGGCAGTGGTCGCAGTAGACCGCCTCGCGATAGACGAACATGATGACGTCGGCGTCCTGCTCGATGGCGCCTGATTCGCGCAGGTCGCTCATCATGGGGCGTTTGTCGCCACGTTTTTCAAGTTCACGGTTGAGCTGCGAGAGCGCCACCACCGGCACACCCAGCTCCTTGGCCAGGGCCTTGAGCGAACGGGAGATGTCCGAAATCTCCTGCTGGCGCGATTCCGGGTTGGCGCCCCCCCGCATGAGTTGCAGGTAGTCGACGATGATCAGGCCGATGTCGTGTTCGCTTTTCAGGCGCCTGGCCTTGGAGCGCAGTTCCAGCACGCTGATGGCCGGGGTGTCGTCGATGAAGATCTTGGCGTCGTGGAGGATGCCGGCGGCGTTGGCGAGCCGGGGCCAATCCGTATTCTGGAAATGGCCGGTGCGCATCTTGCCGAAATCGATCTTGGCGAGGGATGCGAGAAAACGCATCACCAGTTGTTCCTTGCCCATTTCCAGGGAGAAGATCACCGAGGGAACCTTTTTCTTGTTGTGCATGTCGGCGCTGGCGTACTCGGCAATGTTCAGGGCCAGGGTGGTCTTGCCCATTGAGGGGCGGGCCGCGATGATGATCAGGTCCCCCGGCTGGAAGCCCGCGGTCATGTGGTCCAGGTCCAGGTAGCCGGTAGGGACGCCGGTAATATGTTCTTTACGGTCGTACAGGGATTGCAGGATCTTGATGGTGTCCTTGACGATGGCGCTGACCTGCACATACTGAGGCCGCACCTTGTTCTCGGAGATCTCGTAGATCTGCTTCTGGGCCACGTCCAGCAACTCGTTCACGTCGGCCTGTTCGTCGTAGCCGCGGGTGACGATCTCGGTGGCCACGCTGATCAGCTTGCGGTTGACTGATTTTTCCTTCACGATCTTGCAATAGTAGCTGATATTGGCCGCGGTGGGGACGTAGTCCACCAGGGTGGCCAGGTAGGCGGCGCCCCCCACCTCCTCCAGTTCCCCCTGTTTTCTGAGCATGTCGGTCATGGTGATCAGATCGGTGGGTTCCCGCAGGTCCGACAGGCGCATCATGGCCTGGAAGATCTTGCGGTGGCTTTCTCGATAGAAATCGTCCGGTCCGAGCATCTCCAGCACCCGGTTGATGGCGTCGTTGTCGATCAGGATGCCCCCCAGGATGGACATCTCGGCTTCCAGGCTCTGGGGGGGGAGTTTGCGCAGGTCTTCGTTGCTCATGGGTTCGGTCTATCTCCGGTTGGCGGCAATGACGGACAAGACCGCCTCGACCACGTCGCGGGCGTCGTCCAGGGTCATCCTGGGGAAGAGCGGCAATGACAGGATGCGCTCCGATGCGTAGCTGG
>JAATGX010000075.1 GCA_015688915.1 Desulfuromonadales bacterium | reverse complement strand
GGACCTCGGTCTCCACTCCCTCGGGCTAAAGGAAAAACGAGGTATCGTACAAAGTATCCTGGGCCGGGGACGCAACCGTTGCAATGTCGCCTGCGCCGAGGTGGACCGGCAGGACAACGCCGGTGCGGCGGTGCTGGGGTTCGTGACAATCGGCCCGGACAAGACCATTGCACGACAGGCCCTGGTACGCGTCGAGGACTGGATCTACGAAGAATGGCCCGACGTGGAGATTACCGCGGCACATATCAGCGAGGTATGAGAGCGCCCATTCCGCCGCCCGCAACAGTTTTATTGACACCCCTGGTGAACCACGCTATATTCAAACCTATTTCAGCCACTTATGCGCCGCCCGTGTAACTGACCCGAACCTGTTTCGCCACGACTGACTAACTATGCCGGATCAACTCGGTACCAAGCAGGACCAAAATACGCTGACCCATCTGAGCAAACTGGGTTCACGTCTCCTCGATTCCGTGGTGAGGAGGTTTTCCAATCCCCGGACAGCTCGCCGCAACAGGTTTATCCTGCTCGTCACAACCGCCCTCCTGCTGACGCTCTTCGTACTGCCCAGCCAGCATTTTTCCGCGACGCAATTCAAGACCGGGGATATCGCCACCTCCGATATCCGCGCGACCCAGGAGTACCTGGTGGAGGACCGCGCCCAGACCGAGCAGCGCCGCAAGGAGGCCGGCAACAACGCCCCGCTGATCTACAACCTGAGTGACCGCGTTCCGACCTACCTGATGGGAAAACTGAACGAGGCGCTCTCCGCTATCCGCAAAGAACGCACCGAAAAAAATACGAAGAGCGCCGGAGAGTGGCGGAACCTGCTTGCCCCCATACTCGACACGGAATTGAGTGACGCCGAGCTCCGCGCTTTTACTCGCATCAGGTCCGACAAAGCGGTCCTGAACGATGCGGCGGCCCTGCTGAACTAACTGTACCAGCGCAAGATCGTGCTGGACGGCAAGGTCTTCCAGACCGACTCCCGACGCGGCCTGGAGATCCTGGAGAACAACGGCAACCTGATCGGCAAGGGTGACGCCTCGACAACCTATACCGAGATCGCCGAGGCCCGCAGGATGGTCGCCGGGTGGCGGCTTTCCGGACTGGGTGATCCCGCCGATGCCGGCAAAATAGCGGCGGTCATCGCCCGCACCCTGCTGCCGAACCTCATCTACAACCGCGAGGCCTCGGAGGCCCGCGCCAAGTCCGCCATGGAAGCAGTGCGTCCGGTGCTCTTCAAGGTGCAGAAGGGCGAGATGATCGTCCGGGTGGGTGAACGGATCAATCCCGAGCAGTCCCAGAAGCTGCGCACCATTTTCCAGGGGAATCGCAGCGGCAATCGCCTGTTCAGCGCGGCCGGCATTTTCGCCTTGATCCTGGTGCTGTTTTACTTTCCTTACCGCTTCGCCTGTAAGAATATCCGCAAGTTCAACCCCACCAACAAGGATATCCTGATCATCTCGCTGCTGGTCACCGGCAGCTTCCTGGTGTTCAAGACCGCGCTGCTCATATCCCACAACATCGGCCAGGTCTTTCCCGATGTCGACACCAACAGCTATTTCTACCTGTTCCCGTTTGCCGCCGGTGCCATGATCGTCCGGATTTTCATCAACTCCGAGGTGGCCCTGGTCTACTGCGCCATCCTGGCGCCGCTCCTGGGGATCATGTTCGACGGCAACATGTTCGTGGTGATCTACGCCCTGCTGGGAAGCATCGTCGGCGCCCACGGCATGCGGCAATGCTCGGACCGCGGCACCATCTATGCCGCCGGACTCAAGGTATCGGTAGTCAGCCTGGCCATGGCCCTGGCCTTCCAAACCATCAACAACAATCTCTTCAGCATGCAGACCGTGTATGTGGCCTTTTTCGCCCTGGTGAGCGGCGTGGTGAGCGCAGGTTTCGTGTCCGGCTTCATCCCGGTCATCGAGGCGCTGTTCCACTACACCACCGACATCAAGTTGCTGGAGTTGGCCAACCTCAACTCGCCCCTGCTGCGCGACCTGATGGTGCGCGCTCCGGGGACCTATCACCACAGCGTGGTGGTGGGCAACCTGGTGGAGGCGGCGGCCGAGTCCATCAATGCCAATCCGTTGTTGGCACGGGTGGCGGCCTATCACCACGATATCGGCAAAGTATCAAAGCCGCTCTATTTCATCGAAAACCAGCACGGCGATGAAAACCGGCACGACAAGCTCACCCCCAGCATGAGCGCCCTGATCCTGATCTCCCACATCAAGGAAGGGGCCGAACTGGCCCGGGAAAGACGCCTGGGCCAGCCGATCATCGACATCATCCGCCAGCACCACGGCACCGGCCTGATCAAGTTCTTTTATGACCGCGCCAAAACCCAGGCCGAGACAGGCGGGCAGACCGTGGAAGAGAAGGACTTCCGGTATCCCGGCCCCAAACCCCAGACCCGCGAGGCCGGCATCGTCATGCTGGCCGACTGTGTGGAGGCCGCCTCCCGCAGCCTGGTAAACCCCACGGCCGACCGCATCCAGGGGATGGTGCAGAAGATCATCAACAACATCTTTATCGACGGGCAGTTGGACGAGTGCGAGCTGACCCTGAAAAACCTGCACGAGATCGCCAAGAGCTTCAACCGCATCCTGAACGGGATTTTTCATCATCGCATCGACTATCCCGAGCCGGTACACAAGGGGGGCGGCGGGGCTAAAAAACCGGCCCAGCCGGATCACAGGGCCGCATCCGGCGAACAGGTCAAAACGGTCATTGGGGGCAAGAAGAGTGCAGATACTGCTGAACAACCGCCAGAGAAAGCTCCCGATCGGGACCAGCAGGCTAAAAAAAGTGGCGGCGAGGATCTTAAGCGCCTTGGGATGTCCTGAGGAGACGGAGTTGTCCGTCTCCATCGTCGGCGACCGGACCATCCGCCGTGTCAACCGCGATTATCTGGCCCGGGACCATGCCACCAACGTCATCTCCTTTTCCCTTCGGGAGGGAGACTGGGGCGAGGTCACGCCCCATGCCCTGGGCGATGTGATCATTTCGGCCGATACCGCCGCACGGGAGGCCGAAGCCGGCGGGATGGAACCTTTCGAGCGGCTCTGTTTCCTGCTGCTGCACGGCATCCTTCACCTGTGCGGGTATGACCATGAACGCAGCGGCGAAGCGGAGGCCAGAAAAATGGAGCACAAGGAGCGTGAGCTATTCAGGATTCTGAAGAAGGAAGGGTTGTTGCTAAACCCGACCGGTTCATAGATTCGGTCAATTGCGCCATCGAGGGGATTATCCACGCGGTCCGCGCCGAGAAGCACATGCGCAACCACTTCATCTCGGCCGCACTGGTCTTGTTGATGGCGCTCTTCCTGCGGGTGACGCCCATCGAATTCGCCCTGCTGGCGATCTCGATCCTGTTCGTACTGTTCGCGGAACTGCTCAACACGGCAGTGGAGGCGGTGGTGGACCTCGTTTCACCCGCCTACCACCCCCTGGCCAAGGTCGCCAAGGATACGGCCGCCGGCGCGGTGCTGGTGGCCGCCATGGGCGCGGCCATCATGGGCTACCTGATCCTGGCCAGGTATGTACTCCCACTCTACGGAAAGGCGCTTGCCATGTTCGGTACCCCATCTGACCTGGGTACGGTAATATCCATCCTGATCGTTACCATCGTCGTTATCATGGTCAAGGGCCTGACCGGCAAAGGTACGCCCCTTCGGGGCGGTGTGCCCAGCGGTCATGCGGCGGTGGCGTTCTCCATTGCCACGGCGGTTTCGCTCAATACCCGCGATCCGCTCATCTCGGTGCTCTCCATCGCCCTGGCGGTGATGGTCAGCCACTCGCGGCTCCTGATGCGGATCCATACCATGGCCGAAGTGCTGGTCGGTTCATTGATCGGTGCCGGCATTACCCTGATCGTGCTTGTGTTATTCAAACTATTCGGTGCATAACGGAGGAGAACCCAGTTGGATGAAGGCGGAGGTATAACGTCGGGAATTCTCGACCTGGTCGGGCGTTTCCTGACCGGTCGCAAGAAGATTACGACGGATGAGATTCACGACCTGATCGAGGCCGGCGAGGAAGAGGGTCTGGTGAATGAGGAGGAGAGCGAGATGATCCGCTCGATCTTCTCCCTGCGCACCACCGTGGTACGCGAGGTCATGGTGCCCCGTACCGATATGGCGTGCGTCCCGGTCGAGGCCAGCGTACGTGAGCTGCTGGAAACCATCATCACCTGCGGCCATTCCCGCATCCCGGTCTACGAAGCCACCATCGACAACGTCGTTGGCCTGCTCTATGCCAAGGATCTGCTGAAATGCTGGGGCGAGGACCAGGCGCAGATACGGGTGCGCAAGATCATGCGCCCCCCCTATTTTATCCCCGAAACCAAAAACCTGGAGCAACTGCTCCAGGAATTCAAGCGCAAACGGGTCCATCTGGCCATCGTCATCGACGAATACGGCGGCACCTCGGGCCTGATCACCATCGAAGACCTGCTGGAGCAGATCGTGGGCGACATCCAGGACGAATACGACCAGGAGGAGGCGCTCTTCGAGGTCAATGCCGACGGATCGATCACCGCTGACGCCAGCATGCCGGTGGAGGACCTGGAAAAATACTTTGAGATGGAAATCGAGCGCGACAAATTCGATACCATCGGTGGCCTCATCTTTCATCTGACTGGCAAGATCCCGGCCGCCGGCGACGAGGTCAATGGCGCCGGGCTGCACCTGACCATCCTCGATGCCGATGAACGAAAGATCAAAAAGGTCTGCGTCGCCCGCCTGAGCGGCGGCGCCAACGGCGAAACACAGGGTGACGAGTGACGAACCTGTCCCTGCGTACACACCTGCTGCCATTGTTTGACCGGGCCGGGCTTTGGGCCGTCGTATCCGGCGTATTGATCGCCCTCTCCTTTCCCAACGCAGGCCTGTCGTTTCTGGCCTGGGTTGCACTGATCCCCCTGCTGATCGCGCTTGAAGGCGCGTCCTCCCGCACGGCCTTCCGCATCGGCTTCACCTGCGGTTTCAGCGCCTACGTCATCATCCTGTACTGGATCAATATCGTGGTCATCCACTACGGCCACATGCCCTGGGCGGTCAGTGTCACGATCTTCCTGATGCTGGTGGCCTGGCTGGCCATGTTCTACGGCCTGACCACCCTGGTGGCGCGCCTGGGGGAACAGGTCGGCGTCAAGACGGCCTTTACCCTGCCCGTGGCCTGGGTGGCCTTCGACTTCATCCGTTCCTTCCTGCTGTCGGGTTTTCCCTGGGCCATGCTGGGGCACTCGCAGTACCGTATCCTGCCCCTGATCCAGATTGCCGACATCACCGGCGTCTATGGCATCACCCTGCTGATCGTGCTGGCCAACGTGGTACTCTACCGCGTCCTGCGGGCAGTCTCGGGGGCCGGTGTCCGCTATCCGTTCAAGAGCGCCATGCTGCTGCTCATTGCCCTCATCGCGACACTCGTTTACGGATTCAATCGTCTCAACAAACCGGAGGCGACGGTCGCGAAGCCGCTACGGGCGGCCATGATTCAGGGCAATATCCCCCAGGACGTGAAATGGAGCCCCGACTTCCGGGACAGGACGATCGCGGTCTACGACCGGCTGACCAGGGAAGCGGCCAAAGGGGGTGCGGATCTGGCGGTTTGGCCGGAAAGCGCCGTCCCCTTCTTCTTCCAGGATGAACCGGTCCTGGCTGAACGGATCAGGGCGTTGGCGCGTGAGCTGAATATCTACCTGCTCCTCGGCAGCCCGGCCCACGAACTGCGCAACGGCAAGAATACCATCCTCAACAGCGCCTTTGTCATTGCCCCCAACGGCGAGACCATCGGCAGGGGTGACAAGATGCATCTGGTGCCGTTGGGAGAATATGTGCCCCTGGGCCGCTTCCTTCCCTTCATCAACAGGATTGTGGCCGGTATCGGCGACTTCTCACCCGGCGAGCACGCCACTCCGCTCGACGTCGGCCGGACCCGGGCCGGCCTGCTGGTCTGCTATGAGGGGATCTTTCCGGAGTTGGCCCGGGAGTATGTCCGCAACGGGGCGCGCATTCTGGTGAATATCACCAATGACGCCTGGTTCGGCCGCTCATCGGCCCCCTACCAACATCTTTCCATCACCGTGTTCCGGGCCGTGGAAACCCGCACCCCCCTGGTGCGTGCCGCCAATACCGGAATTACGGCCATCGTCGATCAGAACGGCCACATCCGCACCATGACCGGCCTGTTCGTGGAGGGTTTTCTCACCGGAGAGATCAGGCCGGGCAGTGGAGATTCCCTGTATCTGAAGATCGGCGATGCCCCGGCCTGGCTCTGCGTCCTGTTGAGCGCGGGTATCGTGGGGCTGGCGTGGTTCCGGCAGAGAAAACACAGATAACACCTGCCACGGAGACACAGAGAAAAGCTTGATATGCTTTCTGAGGTCGGCAATCCGGTATATTTCTCCCTGGTGCCGCTTTTGTCTTGACGTTCTCTGTGTCTCAGTGTCTCTGTGGCAGAAGTTATCCATTACATTACTTATCGAGGAGTAACCCATGTACCGTGAAGAAATTGCCCGTATGAACGACCTTGAAGAGCGTATCGCCAAACTCCGGGGGTCTCTTTGACATAGAAACCAAACGGGAATCGATCCAGGAGATCGAAGCCACCATGGTTGCCCCTGACTTTTGGGATGACGCCGGAAGATCGCAGGAGATCCTGAAAAGGCGCACCACCCTTGAAAAGGTCGTCCAGATGTGGGATGCACTCGTACGTCAGTTGGAGGATGTGCGGGTGATGATCGAATTGGGCGCGGAGGCCCTGGACGAAAGCACCCTGGCAGAAGTTCATGAAATGAACGAACGGCTGCTGCGGGAGGTCGAGGCGGCCGAGTTCCAGCGCATGCTATCCGGCGACCATGACCGCAACTCGTGCTTCGTTTCAATCAATTCGGGCGCGGGCGGCACCGAATCCCAGGACTGGGCCGAGATGCTCCTGCGCATGTATCTGCGCTACTGCGAGAAAAAGGGATGGAAAACCGCCATCACCGAGATCCAGACCGGCGACGAAGCCGGGATCAAGTCGGTGACCTTCAACGTGGTGGGAGAATATGCCTACGGCTATGTGAAGGCCGAGGCGGGTATTCATCGCCTGGTGAGGATTTCGCCCTTTGACAGCAATGCCCGCCGCCACACCTCGTTCGCTTCGGTCTTCGTCTTTCCCGAGATCGAGGAAGAGGATATCGACATAAAGATCGCCGAATCGGATCTGCGGATCGACACCTACCGTTCCAGCGGCGCCGGCGGCCAGCACGTCAACACGACCGACTCGGCCGTGCGCATCACCCACCTGGCAACCAATATCGTAGTGGCCTGCCAGACCGAGCGGAGCCAGCACCTCAACAAGGCAACCGCCATGAAGGTGCTGCGCGCCAAGTTGTACGAGCGGGAGATGGCGGAGCGCAACGCCAAGGCTTCCGAGATCGCCGGCGAGAAAAAGGAGATCGGCTGGGGCAGCCAGATCCGCTCCTATGTCCTGCACCCCTACAAGATGGTCAAGGATCTGCGGACCGGTGTTGAATCGGGCAATCCGGACGCCGTACTGGACGGGGCGCTGGAGGATTTCGTGGTGGCCTACCTGATGGGGGTGCGCCGCGATGTGAAGGATGTGGATTAGAAACGCTGTACCTGAAAAGCAAAAATCGCCCCCCGAATAATCCATTTCGAGGGGCGATTTTTTTATGAAACATGAAACCGCAGCGGGTGAATAGCCAAACCATGCAAAAACTCAGGCTCTTGTGTTCACCGCAGTAGCGAACTGGCTCATCAGGTCCATGGTCTTTGCCACCATGACCGGCGGAATCTGGTAGATCAGCATGTTTTTGCTGTCCATGAACCTGATCCGCAAATCACCCCGCAGATTATACACAAAGAGGACATGGCCCATTGTCCTCCCCCCGGATCCCTGTTTGCTGACCTGCCGGTCGGTCTCCCTGTTGACGACCTCTTCCTTGCGGGGCTCCTGATCCGCCTTCTGCACCTGATCCGAGATCACGACCGTATCGACGGGAGCAGCCGCAGCCGCTTTATCCGTCGCTTTGTCCACAGACTCCGCTGCCGCAGCAACGGCAGTATCCTTCCCCTGCCCCGTTTGAACGGCGGCAGCCACGGACGAAAGCGGCACAGCCGAATCTGCCGTTATGGAAACTCCCTCTGAAGTCATCGCCATTACCCCACTTTATCCCACGAAACACACACAAACCTGATTAATATAAATCTCCTCTGTTAACCAGAATAAATCATACCATCTTTTCTGTAAATAACTTTAACACATCAAAGGGCGAAAATATGCTCTTCCCCACCACGAGTTCCGGCACATGAGGAACCGGAACCGGCCCTCATGTTGATGGAAAAAGTTCTTTACTCCGGGAGCTCAATTATGGATACTATCTGCAGCCAATCCTGAAAATTCATGCCACGACAACCTTTGACAATGCCACATCATATCAGACCACATATATCCTTCCTCCTTGGCGCCATGTTCCTGTTCCTGGCGGCGCAGGGAAGCGTGACAGAGCGCCCCGCCATCAGCCGCCTCGGTTATGCCATTCAGATGGGCGCCTTCTCCGATGTGAAAAATGCGGAACGATTCACTGACATGCTTCAGAGAAAGGGAATCGAGGCCTTCTATTTCCGCAAAGACAACGGCATATATGCCGTGCGTTTCGGCGACTTCTCCACCAGGGACAAAGCCAGGGCCGTGGCCCGGAAACTGGTTGCCGATCACGTGATCACATCGTACTACGTTGCCCCGCCCAACGAGGTCGTCTTTGCCCGGCCCAGGGAGCCGGGGTGGCAGAAGCCACGGCCGGAAGAGATCAAGGCGCCGTCCGGGACTTCACCCCCGGATACGGGTAAAGAACCGGCGGTCAGCCACAAGGGCAAGGGGGGCAGCGCCCTTGAAAAACCCCGACAGAATGCATCGCGGGACAACAAGGATATGGGCGCCATTGCGGCCCGCACCGCCGAGCGTTTCGTGGGCATCCCCTACCAGTGGGGCGGCAACAACGTGGTGGACGGCATGGATTGCAGCGGCTTTGTCCGGGCGGTGTTCAACCTGTGCGGCATGAGCATCCCGCGCACGTCCCGAGACCAGTTCAAGGCCGGCGAACCGGTCGGCAAAGACGACCTGCGCGACGGTGACCTGGTATTCTTCGGCTCTTCGGATGACCAGATCAACCACGTCGGCATCTACGTGGGCGGCGGCAGATTCGTGCATGCACCGCGTCGAGGCGAAGACATCAGGGTTTCGACCGTGGACGAAAGCTATTTCGAGAAACGCTTCGTCGGCGCACGCCGGTATTTTTAGCGCCTTTACCTTCCTGGGAGAATAGTAACCATGGCTATCATAAAACCCTTCCGGGCCTTGCGCCCTCCGAAATCCCTGGCCGGCAAGGTGGCGGCGCTTCCCTACGACGTGATGAGCGTCGAGGAAGCGCGTGACATGGCTGCCGGCAATACGGACAGCTTTCTGCATATTTCCCGGCCAGAGATTGATCTGCCGGCCGGGGTCGACCCGCATGACGAAGCGGTGTACGCGCAGGGAAAACGGAACCTGGACGGTTTTATCCAGCGGGGCGTGCTCGTCCAGGACAACCGGGAGAGCTTCTACGTTTACCGCCAGCGCATGGGCGGCATCACCCAGACCGGCCTGGTGGTCTGCGCCAGCGTAGACGACTACCAGGCCGGTGTCATTAAGAAACACGAGCACACCAGGCCCGACAAGGAAGATGACAGGGTCAGACATATCGACTGCCTGGACGCCAATGACGAACCGGTCTTTTATCTCTCCCGTTCCTGCAGCGAGGTGGAGGGGATCATCGGAGGGATCGCCAACGGTCCACCCGAATACGACTTCGTCACCGACGACGGCGTCGGCCACACCCTCTGGATCATCAGTGATCAGGCCCTTATCCGGCGCCTGATCGAACTGTTTGCCGCCATTCCACGTCTGTACGTGGCCGACGGCCATCATCGCAGTGCAGCGGCCGGCCGGGTGCGCGAACTGCGCCGGGAACGAAACTCCGCCCACAACGGCACGGAGGAGTATAACAGCTTCCTGACCGTCATCTTCCCCGAGGACCAGCTCCATATCATGCCCTACAACCGCGTGGTCAAGGACCTGAACGCCAGAAGCGGTGCGGAGTTCCTGGCCCGGGTGGAGGCCGTCTTCCAGGTCACCCCCTCACCCGCACCGGTCGTGCCGGCCAACCGACACCATTTCGGCATGTATCTGGACGGCGCATGGTACCATCTCGAAACACGGCAGGGGATCGTCGACGAAGCAGACACCGTCGGCAGGCTGGATGTTTCCATCCTCCAGGACCGGCTGCTCAGCCCGGTGCTCGGCATCCACAACCCCCGCACCGACAAGCGCATCCACTTCGTGGGCGGTATCCGCGGCAACGACGAACTGGTCAAACTGGTGGATTCGGGAGAGTATGCCGTGGCCTTCTCGCTCTTCCCCACCTCGATCCTCGAGTTGATCGAGCTGGCCGACCAGGACCAGATCATGCCTCCCAAATCCACCTGGTTCGAGCCCAAGCTTCGCAGCGGCCTGTTCGTGCACCTGCTGAGCTGAGATTGGTGCTGAATTGACAAACCAACGCCCCGTTTCCCATGAGGAAAGCGGGGCGTTGCCGTTTCAATCATAATGGCGTCCACAGGGAAATCTATCCCTTGGACAGTTGGCGCTCATGCCAGAGCCGGGCGGAATCGATCTCCCGCATGACCCCCTTCACGTCGGCCTGTTTGTGGCTCTCTTCAAAACGCCCGGTCAGGGCGGTCTCGGGGGTGAGCTTGCCGTTCGCGTAGAGTTTCCAGATCTCCCTGCCGTACTCGGTGGCCAGAAGTTCCGGGGCAAAACGGCCGAAGTAGGCGGTCATGTTTTCCACGTCCCGCTCGAACATCTTTCCGGCGTTATTGTTCCCCGCGGCATCCACGGCCTGGGGCAGGTCGATGATGACCGGCCCGTCGCGGCCGACAAGCACGTTGTACTCGGACAGGTCGCCGTGGACGAGTCCGCCGCAGAGCATGAGAACGATCTGGTGGATCATCGTTCGGTGAAACTCCCGGGCCTGTTCCGGGGTCAGTTTCAGGTCATTGAGCCGGGGAGCCACGTCGCCATGGACATCGACCACCAACTCCATCAGCAGCACACCCGCCACGTAGTTGAAGATCCGCGGCACGCGCACCCCGGCTGCGGCAAGACGCTGCAAGGCGTCCACCTCGGCATTCTGCCAAGCCCCCTCCTGTTCTTTCCGCCCGAACCTGGTGTTCTTCTCCATGGCCCGCGCCCGGCGGCTGTTCCTCACCTTGCGCCCTTCCTGGTACTGGGCCTGCTGGGTGAAACTCCGTTTGCCGGCCTCCTTGTACACCTTGGCGCAGCGGATCTCACCCTTGGACAGGACCACGTAGACATCGGCTTCCTTGCCGCTCATGAGCTGGCGGACGACCTCGTCCACAAGGCCGTTCTCTACCAATATGTCAAAGCTCTTTGGAGTTTTCATATATCCGTTTCTTCCCCGTGTGGCAGAGATTCCGGCTGCTCACCACCATCCGGTTCAGGTTCCTCCAGACTGATCCGGCCGATTTTACCCGCCCGGAGTTCACGCAGAAAGGCTTCGGCGGCCCGGTGCTGATCAACCACCCCGCCGCCGGTCAGACAGCCGAGGCAACGCCCGACCGCCTCGATCACAGCGGTGGGGCTGTCGGGCGTCTCCACAAGCTTGTAACGGGCCTTGAGCAGTTCCGGATAGCGGTGCATCATATACTCGGCAGCGAACAGCCCGACCGTGGTGTAGTCGAGGGCGCCGGCCCCGATGGCGCCGCTGGTTGCCAGGCGATATGCCGCGACCTGGTCGCTCATGTCAGGCCAGAGCAGCCCCGGCGTATCGGAGAGAACAATGCCGTTACGCAGGTCGATCTGCTGGGCGCAAGTGGTGATGGCAGGTTTGTCGCCGACCTTGGCCATGCGTTTTCCGGCCAGGGTATTGATCAGGGTCGACTTGCCGACGTTGGGAATGCCGACCACCATGATGCGCAAGGGCCAGCCCGGCTTGCCGCGATGCGGCACCAGGCCTTGACAGAGCTTGATCAACTGCTTGGTGTCGGAATGTTGCCGGGCAGACAGCGGCAGGGCGCGAACCCCGGCCCGGGCTTCGAACGTGCGGACCCAGGCCCTGGTAACGGCCGGGTCGGCCAGGTCGTGCTTGTTCAATACCTTGATGCAGGGCTTGTTCCGGCGCATCTCCTCCAGTTGGTGATTGGAACTGGATAAGGGCAGCCGGGCGTCCAGGACCTCGATGACGACATCGATCTTTCGAATCGATTCGGAAACCTGTTCCTGGGCCTTGCCCATATGTCCGGGATACCATCTGATCGTCATGTATGTTTCTTTCTCTCCCGTGAACTCTGCAATTCTTCAAGAAGTACAGTATCACACTCTTCAGCCTGAATGGGCTATTATCTGAAACGGGTAAAGGCTTCCCAATCTATTTCTTGATTCAGAGGCATCCGCAAGAGCTGAAATTTCATTCATTATTGATTATTAGTTGAAACAGGCTATACTTTTAAAAATTTATCAAAGGAGGCCTCTTATGGCAAAAGCAAAAACCGTCAGGACAGAGCCCGTAAAAGCAGTCAAACAAGCGGCGAGCAGCACCCCGGTTCCACAAAAAAACGAAGTTGAACAGCTCATGGTTCAGAACCTGAGCGGACTGACCCAGGCCCTGGCAGCACTCGGCAGCACCGTGGATGTGCATGTCCGGAAGACCGCCAGCATTGCGAATCACGTTGTCGCCATTGAGGAGTTGCTCGCTGAACTGGTCGCCCTGACCGGAGTGAACCTTGTCAGGGTCAATAACCGTATCCGCGCCAGAATCGCTTCGGGCACCGATGAAGTCGGCGCAGCGGAGGGCGCTATCGATTGCGCTGCTTCAATCGCAGCTCCCCTTCCCCGTATTTGAGGACTACCGCCAGGTTTTCGGGAAACAACGACGGCGGTCTAGGTGGATGCCTTGGCGGGCCGACCACGGTAATGTTCGTAGCGAACCATCGTGCAAATTTCAACATGACAGCCCGCTTTCACGGGCTGTCATGTTGAAGACTCCAATACAGGGGTAACGTAAAAGGGGGCCCATCTGGTTTAAATCCATCCGCGTTTATCAATTCCGGTTTCGCATGCAGAATATTACCTATTGATCACAGGGACTGCGTACGGTAATCTGTGCCTGCCGCGCATCGCCCGGATACCACGGATTGACATACCGTAGCGAGAGCCCCCCATGTTTGCACAGGCAGCCCATATCATCAAAGAGGCCGAAGCTTTCGTCATCACCGCCGGGGCCGGCATGGGTGTTGATTCCGGCCTGCCCGATTTCCGCGGCAACCAGGGTTTCTGGCAGGCCTATCCCCCCTACGCCAAGCTTGGCGTGTCTTTTGTCGAGGCGGCCAATCCCGGGCATTTCCAGCGTGACCCGTCCTTCGGCTGGGGTTTCTACGGCCATCGCACCAACCTCTATCGCGCCACCGTCCCCCATGAGGGTTTCCACATCATCCGCCGCTGGATCGAACGGAACAACGCCCCCACATTCGTGGTCACCTCCAATGTGGACGGCCAGTTCCAGAAGGCCGGCTTTGCCGAGGAGGATGTGCTGGAGGTGCACGGTTCGATCCATCACCTGCAATGCCTGCGCCCCTGCTGTCGCGCCATCTGGCCCAACAGCGAGCAGATCCCGGTGGACGAGGCCACCATGCGTGCCAGGCACATCCCCCGCTGCCCCCACTGCGGCGGGGTAAGCCGTCCCAATATCCTCATGTTCGGTGACTGGTCCTGGCTGCCAGACCGGACCGAAGCCCAGGAAGCCCGTTTCGAACGGTTCCAGGACGACCAGGGGGCCAAGCGCATGGCAGTGATCGAAATGGGGGCGGGCACCGCCATCCCCACCATCCGGGCCACCTCGGAGCGCCTGGGGTGGCGCTGCGCAAACGCCACGGTGATCCGCATCAACCCCCGCGAACCGGATATCAACCCGCCTCACGTCTCGCTGGCGTGCGGGGCATTGGAAGGGTTGAGGAAGATCGATGCGCTGCTCTAAGGAATCCCGCCACACATTACCCTCCCGGAGACCGTATGCCCGAATCCAGCCGTAAGGCCAATTGGCTTCTCATCCTGCTCATCAGCGTCAACCTGCTCAACTATATCGATCGGCAGGTGGTCTATGCCGTCTTCCCGCTGATCAAGAAGGATCTCGGCCTGTCCGATACCACGCTCGGCTTCCTGGGGAGCGCATTCATGGTCTGTTACATGGTCTCCGCGCCGCTGTTCGGCATGATCGGCAACCGCTTCCGCCGTACCAGGATCGCGGCGGGCGCCCTGGCGGTCTGGAGCCTGGCCACCGTGGGGGCCGGCCTGTCCTGCGGCTATCGCACCCTGCTGGCGGCACGCACCCTGGTCGGCGTGGGAGAGGCGGCCTTCGGGACGATCTCGCCCGGGCTGGTGGCCGAGAGCTTTGACCGGCAGCGGCGCGGCAGGATCCTGTCGTATTTCTTTCTGGCCATCCCGGTCGGCAGCGCGCTCGGCTATCTGCTGGGAGGGATGCTGGGGCAGCGTTTCGGCTGGCAGGCCGCGTTCCTGACGGTCGGCCTGCCGGGACTCGCCTTGACCCTGCCGCTCTGGCACCTGACCGAACCCGTGCAGGCAGCGAACAGAGTGCCGGACGTTCCTCCCTCCGGCCTGACACCGGCAGGATGGACAGGCCTGTTCGCCAATCGCTCCTTTGTGACGACCACCCTGGCCATGGCGGCCATGACCTTTGCCATGGGAGGGCTGGCCCAATGGCTGCCCAGCTTTCTCTACCGGATGCACGGTCTTGACGTGGGGCGTGGCAATACCATCTTCGGCGCGATCACGGTGGTGGCGGGGATTGGCGGCACGCTTGCCGGAGGCAGGCTGGGGGATTATTTTCAGCAGCGCTCGCCGGCCGGCTATCTCGCCGTATCGGGATGTGGATTCCTGATCGGTGTCCCGGCGGCGGCCTGGGCCCTGATGACCCCGACGCTCGGCCACTGCCTGATCGCCATATTTGTGGCGGAATTTTTTCTCTTCCTCAACACCGGCCCGCTCAACACGGTGATCGTCAACGTCACCCGGCCCGGCATCAGGGCCGCAGCCTTTGCCCTCAACATCTTCTTCATCCATGCCTTGGGAGACGCCATCTCGCCCGCCATCCTCGGGCGGCTTTCCGATCTCTCGGACCTGCGCAGCGCCCTGCTGGTCACCCCTTTTGCCATCCTCCTGGCCGCGCTGCTCTGCTTCATCGGCGGCCGCTTCATCCAGGCGGACGTTCAGAGGGCGGACGGCGCATGATTTACCTCTTCCTGCGGATCGTCTTCACCCCTTACCTGCGCCTTTTCCACCGGGTCGAGGTGAAGGGCAGGGAACATATCCCCGCCGCGGGGCCGGCCATTCTCTGCGCCAACCACACCAGCTACCTGGACTCCATGCTGGTCGGCTACTGCACCGTGCGGCCGGTGCGCTTCCTGATCAGCCGGGCATTTTACAACCATGACATCATGGGGTTTTTCATCAGGGGATGCGGCGCCATACCGGTTGCGCAGCGGGGCGTGGACAAGGAGGCCTTCCTGTTGGCGCTGGAGGCGTTGCGGCAAGGGGAGTTGCTGGGGATATTCCCGGAAGGAAAGCTGTCGCGCACCGGACTGCCCGACGAGGGGAAACCGGGCGCCGCCCTGCTGGCTGCCACGACCGGCGCGAAGATCGTGCCCATCACCATCAGCGGAGCCTTTTTAGTTTTCCCCAAGGGAAAGCTCCTGCCCCGTCCCGGCAGGGTCACGATCAAGGTGCATCCGCCAATCGGCGTGGCAGCGGAAAAGAGGGGCAGCAAGGAGTATCTGCGGGAGGTCACGGCAAAGGTCATGGCGCGGATCGAACGCACCCTTCATCCCGCCCTGCGCGCCCACCGGCGCAGGCAGACCGTCCTAGACCGGCGGCGCCTGGGCTGGCGGAGACGTCACAGTGACAGGTGAAATGTTGCTGTTATAGAACCTCGTTCATCGCCCCGCTGCGATACCCTTGCAGATCCAGGGCCACGTAGGCAAATCCGGCGGCCTTGACACGCTGCGTCACCTCGTCCCGCAGATTCTCCACCGCCCTGCTGAACTCCTCCGGTCCCAATTCGAGCCGGGCGACATCGCCATGGTAGCGGACCCGCAGGGTGCGAAATCCCAGTTCCCGCAGCGATTCCTCGGCCTGCCCGACTTGGTGAACCCGCCCGGCGGTGATGGCGGTGCCATAGGGAAAACGGCTGGAGAGGCAGGCAAACGCGGGCTTGTCCCACGTAGGCAAATCCATGGCGCGGGAGAGGTCGCGGATGTCCTGCTTGGTGAAACCGGCCTCCTCCAGCGGGCTGCGCACACCGATCTCCTCGGCGGCCTGGCGGCCGGGGCGGTGGTCGGAGCGATCATCAATGTTGGTGCCGTCCAGGATATGAGGGAGTCCCTCCTGATCGGCAATGGCGCGCAATTTGCCAAATAGCTCATGCTTGCAGTAATAACACCGGTTGCTCGGATTCTCCTGAAACTCGGGAATATCCAACTCCTCGGACACGACCACCCGGTGGCGGCCGCCGATGCGTTCGGCCAGTTCCCGCGCCTCGTCCAGCTCCCGCTGCGGGTAGGTGGCCGAGGTGGCGGTAACCGCCAGGGCCCGTTGAGCGAGGCATTCCGCCGCCACAGCAAAGAGCAGGGTCGAGTCCACGCCGCCTGAAAAGCCGATCACGCAGCCGCCCATCCCGGTAAGAATTTCCCGCAGGGTATCGTACTTGTGCCGGAGTTCAGGCGCGATACCCGACAGTATCCTTGAAGTCATATAACACTACCTCCGTATTCAAACCTGATCAGATTCGTACCGCTGTTTCTTACCATACCACATGTACCCCGTCCCCGTCTCGCCCAAAGACTATGGCCGCCATTGATAGCGGTCAAGCGCGATCCGGCCGTTTGCGCCGAAGCCGACCCCCTCGCTTTCGAGGCGCAACCGTTGCACCTCGTCGGCACAGCTCCCTCCTGAACGGGGACTGACCCGGCCCTGGGCATTGACAACTCGATGCCACGGGACGGAGGATTTCCCTTGCAGCGCACTCAGCGCATAACCAACACGTCGGGCGCCATGGGGTATCCCCGCCAGAAAGGCAACCTGGCCGTAGGTCGCCACGCACCCCTCGGGTATACGTGAGATAACCGCGTAAATCCGCTGGTAGGTGCTCGTGACGGGTCTGTCATTTTGAATGCCAGGCGGCATCATGTTACCTCCACGTTCCTGATGCCAGGGAACTACAGGATCATCAACGTCGCGGTTCCGTGGGCGACGAGCTTTGCATCCTGATTAACGACCGTGATCGTGACACTCGCCATGCGCCGGCCCAGATGGATCAGTTCGGATCTGGCCGTCAGGGTGTCCCCCAGGGCCGCCGGCCGGACATAGGTGACATTCAGGTTGGTGGTGGTGCAGGGGCGGCCGGAGGGGAGCAGCGGTTTGGAAAAGAAGGAAACCGTATCCACCAGGGTGGCCAGCAGTCCGCCGTGCGCCCCGCCGAAGTAGTTGCGATGGATGTCGGCGACCTCTACCTCCATGATCGCATGGGTCTCACCGATCTCCTTCAGATGGATATCCAGCGTTCGCAGCAGAGGGATGGCGTTGCCTGATTCAAGGGTGGCGGGTTCGATATGCATTATCCTGCGGTCCTTTCAACTAATCAATTGCCCCAGCCCGGGGAAGAGCCGGCTACGGCGTCCCCAGGACCTCGTTGGAAGCCTGGGTTTCGCCGTTACTGTTGATCGCTGTCACCTGGTAATAGTAGTTCGTGCCGGCAGTGGCGGAGACATCGGTATATACCGTTTCGGGGAGGTTCGATGCCATGATGGTCTTTGACGAAACCGGCCCGGATGCGAGACCGCGGTACACGTTGTACCCGGTGGCGTCCAACGCCGGGGACCAGCTCAAATACACGTGGCCGGTGCCGATAGTGGCGGCAAGGGATGTGGGATAGTCCGGTGTTGCCGAACCGCCGCAACCGGAAATAAAAACAGGCAACAAGATCAATGTCAGACATACCAGTTTTCTCAATGAAGTCCCCCTCGGATTATTTACAAAAACCACTTGTGCGGTAGAATAGTAACATAACATACCGGGAAAGAAGGGTCCCGCATGGCAACGTCAAAGCAGGAATTTACCGGCAGTGAACCAAAGCTGGATGAATGCCGCACCGAGCACCTGACCGGCGATTTCTCCCGCTGCCTGGCGACACATCCGAAATGCATGTATGCCTACCCGACAGGTTCTTCCTATACCTATTGTCTGCATCAGAGCAACAGAAAATTTGAGCGACCTTCCCCGGCTCCCCTCTCAATGCCGCCCAAAATGCATACGTGACCGTCTCACGAAGGCTGTCTGTCGACACAGGAATTCAACGAAACAGCACTGGAGAACAGCGGAACTTAATCGGCGTGAACGTTCATATCCGGTTTTGCCTGCGCCATTATTGTCAACGCGATGAGCAGCGGATTATACGGTGGGGTAACCAGGGGAGACGGGAGGTCATATGTCGATACCTATTCAGAACTTTACCGGAAATGCCCCCAATACCAAGGAATGTCGTACCGAATACATCGTACATGACTTCTCCCGCTGCCTATCCAACAATGCGCAATGCAAGTATGCCATTCCGGCCGGTTTTACCAGCACCTACTGCCTTCATCCGGACCACCGTACGTTTCAGGATTCCGCCGCACCGACTCCTGCCCTGGACACCCCGGCCTATGAAACGGCCGAAAGAATGAGCGGGAAACCGTCCATGAACGTCTATCGGCCGTCACCCCGGAAATCATAATATACAACAATCCCGCTTTCATCGAAAACGATTTTCATCATGTCAGGCTCCAGTACATCGAGCAGCTTCAGTGTGCGGTTGGAATACGACCACACCTCTCGTGACGAATGAATGACATATTCATCATCCCCGGAGGACATTTTAATGCCGGATGTTTTCCATATCCGGTCCGGCTGTCCAAAGGACTTCAAGACCTCGTTTTTCGTCGTCTTGCCCTTGGTAATGGCCAGTTCGACACTCTCCCGCGTGAACTTATGGGCACAGCCGGATAATAGCACGACCGTTATAATTGCCAGAGCAAATCGCATGGCCTCTCATCCCCATCAATCCAGGTTGTTTAAAAATTCTGTACCACATTAATCCCTTCATATAAAGTCCAATCTACGTGAATAGTGCAAGCGGTCACTCATGAACCACCGGCCCGCTGTATCTGGTATTTTTTTCCAACAATGAAAGATAGGCGTTCAGCAACGGGGTCCGGTATCCGCTTTCCCTGGTGAGTATCGTCAGCGGTCTTCGTAACTTGAGCGGTGTATGCACTTCGACGAGCCAGCCATTGTCAAGCTCCCTCTGCACGGCCATCCTCGACAGGCACCCCACGCCCAAACCGGCCTCGACCGCCTTCTTGATCGCCTCGGTATGGCCCAACTCCATGGCAATGGAATATCCGATTCCTTGTGCAGCCATGGCGACTTCGAATACCTCCCTGGTCCCGGAGCCTTTCTCCCGCATTATCCAGGGCGCGTTTTCCAACATCGGCAGCGATACCTTTTTCGCCTGCGTCAGGGGATGCGCCGGCCCGGCAATCACCACAAGCTCGTCTTCCCTCCATGGCGCAGGCGTAAGCGATGGAAGATGGGACGGCCCCTCGATAAGCCCCAGGTCGCATTCGCCATTCTCCACCGCAACCTCGATTTGCCGGGTATTTCCGACGTGCAGCAGCGCCTTGGCCCAGGGATAATGTCGAGTGAATTCCCCTATAATCAGGGGCAGGAGATAGTTGCCTATGGTCGTGCTCGCCCCGACGTTCAGCACCCCGAGCGGTTCGTCAACGGATTCGTTCAGAAACCGCTCTATCATGCCGACCTTTCGAAGTACCTCGTGCACATCAGGCAAAATCTGTCGCCCTCGATCATTGAGCAAAAGCCGCCTGCCTCGGCGTTCAAACAGCGGCGCTCCGGCAAATCGCTCCATTTCCGCAATAGCCATGCTGACCGCTGACTGGCTCAGCAGGAGCTGTTCGCTGGCCTTCGTCACATGCTCACTGTTCGCAACTCTCTCGAAAATCTCCAACTGCCTGCGTGTGATCGCCATGAGCTTCCCATTCATAATTTTTATTGATGATTTTATTGTATATTTTGAATTTTTATTTATAAACAAATAACCGTATATTGCAAACACAATATTACTTCGGGGCGGGGAGAGACCATGGACGGCTTGAATATCAGGAAAGTGCTTTTTGTCCTCTGCATTGTGGGTTGTGTCGTTCCACAGGTTGGCACGGCTACCGCACTGGTTTCCGGGGTCGTGTTCAGCTTTCTGTTCGGCAATCCATGGCCCGGCGCGTCGGCAAGGCTGAGCAAAATCATTCTCCAGATTTCCGTTGTTGGGCTCGGGTTCGGCCTGAGTCTCGGGGAAGTGTTCCAGACAGGGAAGGATTCGGTCGTATTCACCGTTGTGGGCATCGCTTGCACCCTGTTCATGGGATTCTGGCTCGGCAAGCTCTTTGGCACCGGCAAGAACACTTCCGCGCTCATTTCGTTCGGAACCGCCATCTGCGGAGGCAGCGCCATTGCCGCGATGGCCCCGGTGCTTAAGACAAAAGACGAGGAAACCGCCGTTGCCCTGGCAACGGTTTTCACCCTCAATGCTGTTGCACTGTTGCTGTTCCCGCTGATCGGGCATGCCCTGCGCCTGAATCAGGCGGTCTTCGGGACATGGGCCGGGTTGGCCATTCATGATACCAGCAGTGTTGTCGGTGCAACGGCTTCCTATGGCGCCCAGGCGCTGGCCGTCGGAACGACTGTCAAACTCACCAGGGCCATCTGGATAACGCCGATAGTCATCGGAACGGCGTGGCGGACAGAGTCCGAACAAAAGGCAAAAATCCCGCTGTTCATAATCGGATTCATCCTGGCTGCGACAGTCCGGACGTTGGCACCGCAGTATGGACATTATTGGGGGGAGTTATCGGCTGTTGCGAGGCAAAGCCTGGTCGTGACGTTATTTTTGATCGGGTCCGGATTAAGCGGGGATGTACTGAAAAAGGTGGGGGTGCGCCCCCTCCTGCAGGGAATTTCCCTTTGGCTGATCGTCAGCAGCCTGACTCTCGCTGCACTGTTGCTGATCGGGATTTCATGACCCCTCCGGTCAACACGGTCGATGCAGTGCCGTGGCCGTAGAAAAAACAAAAGGGCTGGCCCGCTACGGACCAGCCCCTTATACAACAATCAACCTCACCGCATTCAGATACCTGGCCCGCCGTCCAACTCGCCGTCCGCCGGACTCCCCACACCCCGCTTGTGCAGCACGATATTGACCCGGTCCCCTTCGCGCGTGAAATTGAAAGCCAGGTCGTGCGTGAAGGCCAGCACCGCCACCGGCGGGAGCTGTCCCGGATCACGTATGACGAGCAGCACCCGGTTCCCCCGGGCAAGGGTATCGAGGAAGGCCGGGGTGACGTCCAACTCGATCTCGCCCTGCACCGTTGTCAGGTCCACCAGGTTCCCCTCGTCGCCGCCGATGAACCAGTCACCCAAGTTGATCCGCCGGACGGAAGAGCCACCCGTGGCGGCCGGTTCAAGGGTGGTCCCGGCCGGCCGGTCCTGTTGCTGCACGGTCTCCGGCGCCGCGGCGATGACCATGCCCGCCGCCACGGTGGCGTTGGTGTAACGGTCGATGAGGATAAAGCTGCCCGTATGGCGGTTCTGGTGGTACGGGTCGAGCGGGACCGGGCGGTCGAGCTCAAGGAGCCCGACGCCGATCTCGTTGAGCCCCAGGCCCGTAGTCTGCTTCTCTTCCAAGGTATTCACATCCACCGCGTACTGCATGCCGGTGACGCGGCCCGGCGTCACGGCGGTGGCGGTCTTGACCAGGTAGCCCTGCCCCGGCTGCAAGGGTTCGTCATGGAGCCACACCAGATGCGCCTTTACCTGCCGGGTATGGAGCGGCCCCAGCTCGGTCGCGGAAAGCATGTCGCCCCGGCTGATGTCGATCTCATCCGTGAGCGTCAGGGTCACCGCCTGGCCGGCTACGGCCTCCGGCAGATCGCCGTTCATGGTCACAATCCGGGCCACCCGGCTGGTCCGCCCCGACGAGGCGACCCGCACCTCATCCCCCGGACGGACCACACCCGAGGCTATAGTGCCGCAGAAACCGCGGAAATCCAGGTGGGGGCGGTTCACCCACTGGACCGGCAGCCGGAACGGCTTGTCCCGGTCCTCGCCCTCAATCCGGACCGTTTCCAGGTAGTTCATGAGGGTGGGGCCTTCATACCAGGGAGTGCTGGTGCTCGGGTCGATGATATTGTCGCCGTTCAGCGCGGAGATCGGGATGGCCGCAATCGAACCGAAGCCGAGCGGGGCGGCAAACTGCCGGTAATCCCGCAGGATTGCGTCAAAGCGCCGTTCATCATACCCGATCAGGTCCATCTTGTTGACCGCCAGCACGATATGCCGGATGCCGACCAGGGAGACCAGGTAGCTGTGGCGCCGGGTCTGGGTCAGAAGCCCCTTGCGGGCATCCACCAGGATCACCGCCACTTGGGCGGTGGAGGCGCCGGTGACCATGTTGCGGGTATACTGCTCGTGGCCCGGGGTATCGGCCACGATGAACTTGCGCCGGTCGGTGGAGAAGTAGCGGTGCGCCACGTCGATGGTGATCCCCTGCTCCCGCACCGCCTGCAACCCGTCCAGCAGCAGGGCGTAGTCGATGGCGCGCCCCTGGGTGCCGACCTTCTTGCTGTCCGCCTCCAGGGCCGCCAACTGGTCCTCGAACACCATCTTGGAATCCCAGAGCAAACGCCCGATCAGGGTGCTTTTGCCGTCGTCCACGCTGCCGCAGGTGATGAAGCGGAGCAGGGACTTCTCTTCCTGGCTCTTGAGGTAGGCGAGGATGTCCTTTTCGATAAGATCCGATTGGTGCGCCATCAGAAGTACCCCTCCTGTTTCTTCTTTTCCATGGACCCGGCCTGGTCGTGGTCGATCAGGCGTCCCTGGCGCTCCGAGGTGCGGGTCAGCAGCATCTCCTGGATGATCCGGGGCAGCGTGTCGGCCTCCGATTCCACGGCGCCGGTCAGGGGGTAGCACCGCAGGGTGCGGAAGCGCACCGATTTGTGCTGGATTTCTTCTCCCGGTTTCAGTTCCAGGCGCTCGTCGTCCACCATGATCAGCATGCCGTCCCGCTCCACCACCGGCCGGACAGCGGCGTAGTAGAGCGGCACGATCGGAATATGCTCCAGGTGGATGTACTGCCAGACGTCCAGCTCGGTCCAGTTGGAGAGGGGGAAGACGCGGATGCTTTCCCCCGGCCTGATCCGGGTGTTGTACAGGTTCCACAGTTCCGGGCGCTGGTTCTTCGGGTCCCAGCGGTGATTGGCTGCACGGAACGAAAAGATGCGCTCCTTGGCCCGGGATTTCTCCTCGTCGCGGCGCGCGCCGCCAAAGGCGGCATCGAATCCATGCTGGGTCAGCGCCTGCTTCAGACCCTCGGTCTTCCACAAGTCGGTGTGCAGAGCGCCATGGTCGAACGGATTGATGCCCCGCGCCACGGCCTCCGGATTTTGATG
>JAATGX010000037.1 GCA_015688915.1 Desulfuromonadales bacterium | reverse complement strand
GCCATCGGCATCGCCGCCTGGCAACCGGTGGCGTTGTCCGGCTCGATCATCCAGATGGCCAACCATGGGGTGACCACCGGCGCCCTGTTCAGCCTGGAGGGGCTGTTGGACGAACGGGCCCATACCCGCGAGATCGCCGCCTTTGGCGGGTTGTGGGGCAAGGTGCCGCTCTGGTCGTTCTTCTTCCTGCTCTTTTCCCTGGCCTCGGTGGGACTGCCGGGGTTGAACAACTTCGTCGGCGAATTCCTGGTGCTGGCCGGAACATTCACCAAGGCGCCGCTGGTGGCGGGGCTGGCTTTCACCGGCATTGTCCTGACCTTGATCTACATGGTCAGGCTGGTCCAGGAGATCCTGTTCCAGCAGGAACGCCAACCGCTGGAACTGGGTGACCTGAACCTGCGCGAGATCTGCCTGTTGACCGTCGTGGCGCTGCTTACCATCTGGATGGGGGTCCATCCGGGACCGCTGTTGGAACTGATTCACGCACCGGTGCGGCTGCTGACCGGGGGTGCGCCATGATTGCCGGCGATCTGATGGCGCTCATGCCGCTGCTGATCCTTGCCGTCGGCAGCATAATCGTGCTGCTGGCCGGGGCCGTCAGGCCGGGGGGATGGCTGTACCCACTGGCCATTGCCATCATCGCTGCCGCCGTGGTCTGGACGATTGCCGTGCCGGCAACGGCCGTCATGCCCGGTATCAGCATCACCCCCTTCTCCCGTTTCTTCTCCTGTTTCCTCGACGGCACCGGCATCGTGGCCATGCTGCTTGCCGCGGGCTACAACCGCCGCCGGGGCATCATCGGCGAGGAATACCCGGCCACGCTGCTGTTCGCCCTGGCCGGGATGGGGACGGCCTGCGCCGCCACGGACCTGCTGATGCTGTTCCTCGGGCTGGAATCCTTCACCTTTGCCTTCTACGTCCTGGTGGCCATCGAACGCAACTCCGACCGGGGCGGGGAGGCGGGCCTGAAGTACCTGCTCAACGGAACCCTGTCGGCGGCCATCCTGGGCATGGGCATTGCCCTGGTCTATGCCGGGAGCGGGACGTTGAAACTGGCCGAACTTGCGATGCCGGGAGCGGCACGGCCGTTCGGGACCCTGGTGCTGGCCGGTTCCTGTCTGATCCTGTTCGGTCTGGCCTTCAAGCTCTCCCTGGTGCCAGCCCATCTCTGGACGGCTGACGTCTACCAGGGGGCGACCGCGCCGGTGACGGCGCTGCTCTCCACGGCCTCGAAGGGGGCCTCGCTCGGGGTTGTGCTGCTCCTGATGCCGCTTTTCTCGGCCCTGCCCGCCGGCCACCATATCCTCTGGTGGCTGGCGCTGCTCTCCATGCTGTGCGGCAACCTGGCGGCCCTGGTGCAGACGAGCATCAAGCGGATGCTGGCCTGGTCGTCCGTGGCCCAGATGGGGTACGCGGCAATGGGCCTGGTGGCGGCCCCGGCAGGAGGACTGCGTGCGGCGGCGTTCTATGTGGTGCTGTATGCGGTGGCCGGGCTGGCCACCTTCGGCGCGGTGGCGGTGCTGTCGGATGACGGCGAACGGGACGCAATCGAGGGGTATCGGGGGATGGGTTATGTAAATCCTCTGGCCGGGGCGGCCATGGCGGTCGGCCTGTTCTCCCTGGCCGGGATTCCGCCTGCGGGCGGTTTCATGGCCAAGTTCGCGGTATTCAGCGCTACGCTGCGGGAAGGGGAGATCACCCTGGCGATGGTCGGCATCCTGACGGCGCTGGTGGCGGTGTTTTTCTACCTGCGGGTGGTGGTCACGCTCTACATGCGGCCCGCCGAGGGGCCGGTAACGGCCGTTCGTCCGCTGTTGACGACCGAGGTCGTGGCCCTGGTCATACCCACGGCAGTTCTCATCTTTCTGGGGATCTATCCTTCGCCGCTGCTGGACCTGCTGATGACGCTGCTGCCGGGCGGATAGCCTGAACCCGGTAAAGAGGCAAAGGCGGCTTCCGAACGCCGCTTGCGCTTGTATAATCGTGCTATTCAGTTTCCCACACATAAAAAGACCTCGCAGGTTTTCAACACCTGCGAGGTCTTTCCGTCTGCATCGCCAGCCCGCCATTCAGGAGCCCTCTTTATTGGCGAGGGGGTGGAGGTGGTGGCGGTGTGTTGGGCGGCGGATAGGCCGGAGGCTCATACTCGTAATCAGGCGGAGGCGGCGGCGGAGGGGCTACCGTACGACGGTAAACCCGTACCGCCCCCGGAACCTGGTTGCCGTGGGTATACATGCACTGCACATAAGCGTTGTCATAGCGACGTTGCGCCTCCACTCCATACACCCGTCCGGAGTCCGCCCCTACGGCCGTTCCCAACAGTAATCCCGATCCAGCCCCAATGGCCGCTCCTGTTCCCGCGTGGCCCGAAGCGGCGCCAAGGAGCGCGCCAACCCCCGCCCCCAGTGCGGTGCCGGCAACAGCCCCGGTGGCGGTATTTTGATTGCGCGCCTCCTGAGGCGTCATGCCGATCTGCCGTTCAGCCCATTGCCTGCACGTTGCGTCTTCCGACATGAACTGGTCAAAGGGTTTTCCCGGGGTCGGCAACACCCTCACACTCGGGCCGGTCGGAAGCGTCGCACAGCCCGCCATTGCCACAAGCGCTGCGACCATTACGATTCGTTGTATCTGTTTCATAGCGTCGTCACTCCTTCCTCTGCGGTCCGGGTGGAGAAGGAACAACCTTCATCCAGCCGTTCGGGCATTGCTTTATGTAGGGGTAATAACCCTGCGGATCCTGGCAATAATACCAGTAACTCGATCCCTCGGGTTGAGGGGCCGGTTGGACGTATATTTCAGGCGCCGGCTGCTGGATGATAACCGGTGGCTCCGCATAATACGGATAATAGGGTGGCGGACCCCACCACCGCGGACCCCATCCCGGTCCGACCCAGACGCCTCCATGGAAGCGTGCGGCATCGCCGGCTCCGGCACACACCAGAAGAAGTGCCATGACCGTCAATGAAATACGAAGAAACCCTTTCATATGGCCTCCTCATGTAGTTCGTAATTCCTCTTTTCCGTTTATTCTAACCCTGCGGCATCAGGACATCAAGCACTTAAACTCGCCACAATACCCGCTACGACCGCTCCCGGTCCAAAACCGGACACTCTTGAATAAGGAGACGGAAGCGGGTCCCGAAAGGTTACAGAACTTATCCGAAAAGGGCCGTACTGCGGGGCAGACGGCCTTTTTCATGGTATGTTGTTCCGATCAATAACGGGGCCGCCGTTCCTGCCATGTTTCCTCTTGATCCGCCAGTCAGGTGTGGTTGTTCATGCAGAAAAAAGCGCCATCCCGGAGGAAGGGATGATCCCGGCCCGTTCGGCCCGCTCCATCAGGCAGTGAATGGCCTTCTCCCCCTCGTCGCCCAGATCGCTGGAAAAGTCGTTGACGTACAGCCCGATGTGGGCGGCGCAGATCTCGGGGCTCATCTCCTGGGCGTGTTCGCAGATGTAATGGGCCGCCTCGTCGGGATGGGTGCGGGCGTATTCCACGCCGGCCCGCAGGGCCCGTTCGATGGCGGCGATGGTTTCGCGTCCCAGCGAGCGCCGTGCCACTATCCCGCCCAGCGGAATTGGCAGGCCGGTCTCGGCTTCCCACCATTCCCCCAGGTCGAGCAGTTTGTGCAGTCCGAAGCCCTGATAGGTGAAGCGCGATTCATGGATGATCACCCCGGCGTCCACATCGCCGTTCAGAACGGCATCCATGATCTCGTTGAAGGGCATTACCATGAAATTCGTCAGGCCCGGGTCGAACAGTCGGAGCAGCAGCAGGGCCGTGGTGTAGCGTCCGGGCACGGCAATGGTCCTGCCTGCCAGGTTTGACGGGTCGACAGGTTCCGCCGCCACCAGCAGCGGTCCGCAGCCGCGTCCCAGGGCGCTGCCGGAGCGGAGCAGGGCATAGTCGTTGCGGATGTGCCCCAGGGCGTGGTAGGAGACCTTGGTCACGTCCAGCTCGCCCAGAAGCGCCAGCTGGTTGAGGGTCTCCACGTCTTCCAGCCGCTCTTTGTAGGAGAGGCCGCCCGTATCCACCAGGCCGTGCACCAGCGGGTAGAACATGAAGGTGTCATTGGGACAGGGGGAAAAACCTAAGGTGAGTACATTGTTCATGGCAGCAGCCTCCCATCGTCAATAATCACCTGCGTGCTCCCATCCGCCATGATGGCGGTCAGGGTCGGGCGGTAGAAGACATAATCCTCGTGGAACGGCGCGCTGACCTGGCCGCCGAAGCCGGAGTTGTCACCCAGGGCGATGTGGATGGTGCCCATGATCTTTTCCGCCTCCAGCACGTTGTCCGGACGGCTCGCCTTGTCGTTGGTGCCGATGCCCAGTTCCGCGATGTTGCGGCAGTTGGCGTTTTCGCCGAACTTGGCTTCCAGTCTGGACCGGTGCGGGTCGTTTCCCTCCATGTGGACGACCACCCCCTTTTCCACGACCAGGCGCAACGGCTCATCCAATTTGCGGGTCGGCCCCCATTCGATCACCATCACCCCGTGGCTCTCGCCCTCCAGCGGGGCCAGGTAGGCCTCGCCGGCCGGCAGGTTGCCGAAGCTGCCCGCAGCGGTCAGCAGGCCGTCGTCACCCTCGGCTTGGCGCCCCTGTTTGCAGATCATCATGTCGGTGCCGTTGGGGCAGGCGACACGCACCCATTCGACCCGGTTGACCGCCGCAACCAGCCGTGCCGTGCGGCTCGCCAGGGCTTGCCAGTCCACGGTCATGGAGGTGTGGAACATGTCCGGGTCGAAGTGGGGCAGGGAGGCGAAGCGTGCGCCGGCGGCGCAGGCCAGGGCCCGGTAGCGGGTATGGCTCGTGGAGTTGTTGGCCATGGCGATGATCACCTCGGCCACGGCTTCCTTTCCGGCCAGCACGATCTTCCGGGCCCGGTCGATCTCGTCGGTAGATGCCTGTTTGGCCAGCAGCCGGGACAGGAGCCCGGCGCGTTCCAGTTCGGCCACGTTTGCTGCGCCGAATGTGGCCAGCCAAAGCTCCCGCGGCGGTTCGGCGCCTGAGGCCGGGGTCGCGGGGAAGTCCACAAAGGCGCCGCTTCCATAGGCCGCCGTAGCGAATTCCACTGCCTGCCGGGCACAGGCATTGAGCCGGCCGCGCCGGTTGCGGTCCGTGTCGGACGGCTCTTCATCCGGCCGGATGACGTCGCTGAAAACCAGCACGCGCTCCCCCGGTCGTATCCCCATATTGATTTCAAAAAGCGACCTGAAGGCGGAATCAAGGCTGCCCATTGCTTGTCTCCTTTGGATGGCAGAGGTAGGTTCCATTTTATATAGCATACAATCCATAAAGTTGAAATCCGTAGAGAACGAAGAGAGGTTCGGGGATATTTTTTCCCTTGATTTATGGAGCGTTATTATGCTAATCATGCATACTGTATACAATTTTTCAGCCAGGCTTTTTGCAATAATTGCAGACGGTTAGCCCTGCATTCAAGGGGGTCCGGTTTTCGGAGGTTCGTGTGGCACAGGTAGTCTTTTCCACGTGGGGCAGAAATGTAGTCGACAACAGGAATGTTTCCGGCGAAGCGCAGGAGGTCAGCTTCAAACTTCCGGTCGCCTTTGACGGTGAACGGCCGCTGCGCGGCTTCATGGGGTGGGATGGCATCATCCTGTTCGACAAGTGGGTGGATGTTCCGGCCATGACGGCCGAGTACATGAAGCGCGTCCAGACCCTGTACTGTTGCGGCAAGTGCACGCCGGGCAAAAAGGGGACCAAGGTGCTGATGGACCTCCTTCAGGGCGTCGTGGACGGCACGGCCAGCGAGGCCGAACTGGATACGGTTGGGGACCTGACGGATCTGCTCCAGAACTGCAAGTGCACCCTCTGTCAGAGCGCCACGGTGCCGGTCTTCGACGCAGTGCGGCACTTTCGCGCCGATTTCGTCGCCCGGCTGAACGACCGCCGCGAGTCCAGGACGGCCGACACGTACATCCACAAGATCACCGCGCCTTGCATGGACAAGTGCCCGTCCCATATCGACATCCCCAAGTACATCGAGGCGATCAAGAACTACCAGTTCGGCGAATCCTTGGCCACCATCCGCGAGAGCATGCCGCTGCCGGCCGTCTGCGGACGGGTCTGCCCGCACCCCTGCGAGACCGCCTGCCGCCGCAAGAACGTGGATGACGCCATCAACATCATGGTGCTCAAGCGTTCCGCCTCGGACTACGAGTGGCAGCACCAAGTCCAGCCTCCCATGCAGCCCAAGCCGAAAAAGGGAAAGACGGTCGGCATCGTCGGTGCCGGACCGGCCGGCTTGGCAGCGGCCTACTACCTGGCTTTGGAAGGATATCCCTGCACCATTTACGAAGCGCTGCCCGAAGGGTTCGGCGGCGGCATGATCGCGGTCGGTATCCCGGCCTACCGCATGCCGCGCCATATCCTGCAACGCGACATCGACATCATCCAGGCCATGGGGGTGGAGATCGTCTATGACTGCCGCGTCGGCAAGGACGTCAGCCTGCCCGACCTGAAGAAAAAGCACGCCGCCGTGTTCCTGGCCCCCGGCGCCCACCGCTCCAAGCCCATGGGCGTGGAAGGCGAGGACAAGGGATACAAGGGGTTCCTGCCGGGCGGCATCGACTTCCTGCGCGAGGCCTACATGGGCAGGCCGACCGGCATGGGGAAAAAGGTCTGCGTGGTCGGGGGGGGCAACACCGCCATTGACTGCGTCCGCGTGGCCCTGCGCGAAGGTGCCGAGGAATCGACCCTGGTCTACCGCCGGTCCCGCAAGGAGATGCCGGCCGATGTGTGGGAAGTGGACGGCGCCGACGAGGAGGGGGTGAAGTTCGAGTTCCAGGTACTCCCCACCAGGATCATCGTCAATGATAAAAACGAGGTTACCGGCGTAGAGTGCGTCAGGATGGCCCTGGGCGAACCGGACGCCTCCGGCCGCCGCCGCCCCGAGCCGATGCCGGGGAGCGAGTTCGTCATCGAGTGCGATACGGTTATCCCGGCCATCGGCCAGGACCCGGACCTGAGTTTCATTCCGCCGGACATGGGCATCGACATCACCAAGTGGAATACGGTCGTGACGAAATACGTGCCGCTGAAGGACGCGGCCGGCAAGGACCTGAAGGACGGCATGGGCAACATGCTCTCCCGGTCCCTGATCACCGACTGCGACGGCGTGTTCGCCGGCGGCGACGCCGAGATCGGGCCGCTGACCGTGGTGGCCTGCGTCGGCAACGCCCACCGGGCGGCAACCGTTATCCAGCGTTACCTGGAAGAGGGCAAGGTCTATCTCAGCGAGGACGACATCTTCGACGACCTGTTGACCTACCTGGGCGTGTACGACAAGGGCGAAAAGGTGGCCTGGCTCGATTCCGCCGGACGTGCCCATCAGAAAGAGGTCCACGGCCGCGAACGGGCCAGCCTCAAGAATTACAACGAGGTCGAACTCGGCTTCAGCGACAGCACGGCCCAGGCCGAGGCGGACCGGTGTCTGCGCTGTTACCGCATGGCCATGGTGGTGGTATAGGGAGCGGTTCTTTTCCGCCCTGAGCCCGCCTTTCAGCGGAATAGCTTGTGCGGCGTAGCGCTGCTACGCCTCCGCGCCATTCCTCGAAAGCCGAACTCAGGACGAAAAATTCCTCGCTCCCGCAAAAGCAAGAACCAGAACATAACATAGATGCATGGAGATATGAGAGCATGGCACACACGGAATCCAGCGGGAGCACGACGGCAACATTGACCATAGACGGAAGACAGGCGACGGTTCCCACTGGGACGACCATCCTGGAGGCGGCTGCCGGACTGGGGATCAAGATCCCGACGCTCTGCTGGCTGAAAAAGGTTTCCACAACCGGCGCGTGCCGCATCTGCGTGGTCGAGGTGGAAGGGGTGGAACGCCCCATGACCGCCTGCAACACGCCGGTCAAAGACGGCATCAACGTGACCACTTCAACGCCGAAGCTGGAGCAGATCCGCAAGAAGACCATGGAACTGATGCTGGTCAACCATCCCCTGGATTGCCCGGTCTGCGACGCGGCTGGCGAGTGCGACCTGCAGGATACCTGTTATGCCCTGAAAGTGGATAAGAATCAGTACGCCGCGGCCCCGGATCGCCTGCCGATCCGTTACGACTGGCCGTTGATCGAGAACTGCGCCACCCGCTGCATCCTGTGTGAGAAGTGCGCCAAGGTGTGCCACGAGATCGTGGGGGCCGACGCCATCGAGGTCAAGAGCTGCGGCGACCGCTCCCTGATCGACACCGTGGACGGCAAGCCGCTGGACTGCGATTTCTGCGGCAACTGTATCAACTCCTGCCCCACCGGCACGCTCATCAGCAAACCCTTCAAATTCCGTGGCCGTCCCTGGACCTTTGACGTGACCCCGAGCATTTGCGGTTTCTGCTCGTCCGGCTGCCAGATCGAGTACCATTCCAGCAACAGCCGCATCGAGCGGGTCACCAGTTCGGATGACGGCTTCAACCGCGGCAATCTCTGCATCAACGGCCGTTTCGGCTACAGCGCCTTCAACTCCTCCGGACGACTGACCGATCCGCTGATCAAGGACAGCGCCGGCACCCAGCAGAAATCCGGTTGGGGACAGGCCTTGGGCGCGGTTGCCCTGAAACTGAAGGAGATCGTCGCCGAGCACGGCCCCGCCGCCGTGGCGGGCATCGGTTCGCCGCGCGTGACCAACGAGGAGAGTTACCTGTTCCAGAAGTTCCTGCGGGGGGCGGTCGGCACGAACAACATCGATTCCGAGGCGCGTCTCGGTTATTTCCCGGCCCAGATCATCCAGCACGAGATGCTGGGGTACAGCGGCGGCACCCGGGCCATGGACGCCATTGAGCAGGCCACGGCCGTGGTGGTGATCGGCGCGGACCTCAAGGCCGAGTCGGCCGGCTTCGCCTACCGCGTGATCCAGGCCAGCGGCAGGAACAACGCCAAGCTGGTGGTGGCCACCAGCCGCGCCACCTCCATGAACAAGTTCGCCAACGCCTTTCTTCAGTACCGGTCCGGCAGCGAGGCCTGGCTGGCGGCCGGCCTCAACAAGGCCATCCTGGCCGAGGGGCTGGAAAACAAGGCCTTTATCGCCGCAGACACCAAGGAGCTGGCCACGCTGACCGCATCGCTCGACGCGCTTTCCTTCGAGCGCATCGCCGAGGTGAGCGGCATCGCCGAGACCGAACTGCGCGAGGCGGCCCGTCTGATCACCAGCGGCGGCCGCACGGCCGTCATCTACGGCGCGGAGGTCATGCGCTCGTTTGACGCCGGGAACGCGGTCGCGGCGTCCATTGACCTGGCGCTACTGACCGGCGAGGTCGGCCCTGACGGTGCCGGCATCTTTCAGCTGGACGAAAAGAACACCACCCAGAGCATGCAGGACATGGGGGTCTGCCCCGAATATCTCCCCGGTTACCACACCTACGGACACGCGGCGGCACGTTTCGGCGAGGCCTGGAAGGCGGCGGTCTCCACCGCGCCGGGCAAGGACCTGTTCCAGATCATGGCCGGTATCGAAAGCGGCGAGATCAAGGCCCTGTACGTGCTGGGCAGCGACCTGCTGCACTGCCTGCCGGACCGGAACCGCGTCATGAAGGCCTTGCAGAAGCTGGAATTGCTGGTGGTGCAGGACCTGTTCCTGACTGAGACCGCCCGTCTGGCCACGGTGGTGCTGCCGGCTGCCGGAGCGGCGGAAAAGAGCGGTTCCTTCACCGCGGTGGATAACCGGGTGCAGTGTTTCCCCCAGGCCGTGGCCCCCATCGCCGAGGCGCGCAGCGACGCCCAGATCCTCAACAAGCTGTACGCGCTCGTATCGCCGGTAGCGAACATAGCCACGCTCGACCAGTCCGGTCTGCAGCACGAGATCGCCACCCTGAGCGGACTCTACAGCGAGGTCTGTGATCACGAAGGGTGCCGCATGGGCCGGATCAAGAACCGGGTCGGCCGGCAGGCGGTATTCAAGGCGCTCAGCCCGTCCGCACCCGCCGCAAGCGAACCCGGCCGTCCCTTCAGTCTGGGCGTCGGGCCGATACTGCGCCACAACGGCAGCTACACCACCTGGTCGGAAAACAACCTGACGGTCAGTGGCGAAGCCTATCTGGAGATAGGCGGCGCCGACGCCGCCAAGGCGGGGCTTGCCGCCGGCGACGACGTCAGGATCTCGTCCGCCCTCGGCAGCATCACCCTTCAGGCAAGGGTCAGCGATGCCCTCCAGCCGGGGCTGGTGTTCGTGCCGGCCCATTTCCGCGAAGCGCAGGTAAATCTGCTGGCAACGAGCGCCGCCGGGACCGTGGCCGTCAAGCTGGAGAAGGCCTGATCACGCGCGGCACCTGTATCTGAGCCCTTGGAAAAGCGCCGCCTGTTGCGGCGCTTTTCGTTTATGGCCGGCCGTATAACATCGAAAGGCATTTGAAACACAGAGACACAGAGGACACGGAGAAAATCTCACGGCACACAACCGGCTAGTAACGCCATTACAGAGCAAATGACCCCTCTGTGTCTCCTGTGTTTAACCTTTTTTCATCCTACCCGCAACGAGTGTAACCATGCCAATCCCCTTGCCGCTCCAATGAGTTGGGACACGAAAAAACGACAGCGCGACCTGCTGGCGGGCGAGACCAACCTTTGTCCCCGGGGCCGGGGGCGCGGCGGGCGACTGAACGTCTGCCTGGTGTATCCCAACCGCTACCGGACCGGTATGAGCAGCCTCGGTTTCCAGACGGTCTACGCTCTGCTGGTCTCGGCTCCGGATGTCGTGTGCGAACGCGCCTTCCTGCCCGCACGCCGGGAGGCGGCCCGAGTCCGGTGCCGGGGGCCCGCGGTGG
>JAATGX010000284.1 GCA_015688915.1 Desulfuromonadales bacterium | reverse complement strand
GCACCGGCACCCGCGCCGGCCAAGTAATTCCGATTCGAAATTGGAATACGGTCTTTCCATGTAAACCATCAAAGCCGCCCAGAAATGGGCGGCTTTTCCCGAAATAGATCGTGCGTAACCTGCTAAGCGTCCCGGTTCACTCTCCCGGCTGCTCTTGGGGCTCACCTCGCCGTCCTTTTCCCTGCCGGGTAGGAAAACTCCAGGCCGCGACCTGCTCCCGGGCGGACTCTCCCTCCTCCGGGAAAGCATCATGGAGATCCACGGCAAGGCATATATCCCTTGCATCTTCGGAAGGCATGTACTAGTCTCGAACGATGATCAAGCTTTGCCTCGCAAACAAGCATTCCCGACTTTCGGCCCTCATGGCGATTTTCGTCATTGTTGCTCTCTGCGGGATTGTCACCACGAATTTTTCAGCACATCACGGTTCCAAACAGCTCAACTGTGCCGTGTCCAAGCCCCAGGGAAACGCTTCCCATACCACTGTCGCCAAGTATGCGCCATTCCTCGTTGTCAGCCAGCAAACATACGAATTCAACTCCCCAACCCCCTATTCCACAATCGTCCGTCAAGAACCCCGTACCGCACTCTCCCTCACCCGCTCCAACCGTCCCAGCCGGGCACCACCCGCCGCTCCCCTCGATACCGTCGTTCTCTAGCCTGATCGCCACCCCGTAGCGCGACCAACGCCTTTTGGATACCGGGTGCCCTGGTCCCCTGTTCGGAGATCATGGGAAACATCCGTCCCTGCCCGGCATGTCTCCCTGTATACCTGAATCCGTGCCGCCGCACTGCCGGAGTGCCCGGGAGGGCCGGGGCCACAACGCCGCCGGTACGCTACGGTCATTGTATCAGACTCGTGACATCAAACATCATTGAGCCAAAGGAGCGTCTCTCATGACCAAAGACCTTATCACGGCGGCCGTTCCCTTCCAGTTCGGCACCGGACCGGTGAAGGGGTTTGCCGTGTCCCTGAGCCTTGGCATCATCATCAATCTCTTTACCTCCCTGCTGGCGACAAAAACGGTTTTCGACGTCATGTTCAGCCGCTGCCGGGTAAAGAATCTGAGCATATAGGGGGAGATAATGTTATTCATCGGCACAACCACCATCTATTTCATCGGCAAAAGAAAGATCGCCTTTAGCATTTCGGCGGTAATCTGGATTGTCGGAATCGTCGGGATTATCCAGGTCGCCATAAACGCGGCCAACATGGGCCTCGATTTCTCGGGCGGAACGACTGTCCAGCTCAAGTTCGCACAACCGATTCCGATAGAAAACGCCCGGGCCGCGCTCATGAGCCATGATTTGAAAGAAGTGTCGCTCCAGGAGATCACGACCGGCAACCAGCTTCTCGTCAAAACGGGAAAGGCCGCCACGGCGTCGGGAGGCGTTGCCGACACCATAACCGAAGCATTCAAAAAGGAGTTTCCCGGAAACGCCTTTACCGTGGAAAGCTCCACGGAGATCGGTCCGTCCATCGGCAACAAGCTGAAAAAGGACACCCTGACCGCCGTGGCAATCTCCCTGGTCGGCATCGTGATCTACATTGCCTGGCGTTTTGACCTCAAGTTCGGTATCGGCGCCACCCTGGCCACGTTTCACGACATCCTGGCGATGTTTGCCGTGTTCTATCTGCTGGATAAAGAGATCAATCTTCTCTTCATAACCGCTGTCCTGACGATCGCCGGCTACTCCCTCACCGACACCGTGGTGGTTTTCGACCGGATCCGGGAAAACCTGCGCAAGAACCTGAGCGGGTCACTGCCGGACGTGTTCAACAAAAGCATCAACGAGGTGCTGTCGCGGACCATCATCACCTCCCTGACCACGTTCCTGGCCGCCATTTCCCTGTTGCTCTTCGGCGGCGAAGTGATTCACGACTTTGCCCTGGCCCTGGTCGTGGGGATTGTCATCGCCACGTATTCGTCTATATTTGTAGCAAGCCCCCTGGTCGTGGAATGGGAACGCAGAACCGGCAAGATTTGAACTGAAAGGAGCCGGACATGCGGCCTCGAAGCGTTGTTCCGCCGGTTACCGAGAGCGGAACCGGCCCATGGCTCGGAGAAAGAACGGAGACACATGCACAATCTTGAACTCATCATGACCCTGACCGGCGGCTTCACGGCAGCGCTGGTCTTCGGCTACCTGACCCATCGCCTGGGCATGTCGTCGATCGTCGGCTACCTGGTGGCCGGCATTGCCATCGGAGGGTATACGCCCGGTTTTGTCGCCGACCACGCCACGGCGGAACAGTTCGCCGAGGTCGGCATCATCCTCCTCATGTTCGGCGTCGGACTCCAGTTCCATGTCAAGGAACTGCTGGATGTGCGCCGCGTCGCCATACCCGGAGCCGTGTGCCAGAGCGCCGTGGCCACCCTGCTGAGCTGCCTGGCCGCGCACTGGATGGGGTGGAGCTGGTCTGCCGGGATAGTCTTCGGTTTCGCCGTTTCGGTGGCCAGTACGGTCGTGCTCCTCCGTGTGCTGGTGGACAATAACGAACTCCATACCCCCACCGGCCACATCGCCGTGGGGTGGCTCGTGGTGGAGGACATATTCACCGTCTTCCTGCTGGTGATCCTCCCGGTGCTGTTCGGCGCCGGGACGGTCGGCTCCGCAAGCCTTCCCCTGGCCATCGGCCTTTCCCTGGCAAAGATCGCCCTTCTGATCGTGCTGACCTTCCTCGTGGGGGGCCGTCTCATCCCCTGGGTTCTGGAGCGCGTGGCCGCCACCCGTTCACGGGAACTGTTCACCCTCGCGGTACTGGTGCTCGCCCTGGGGATCGCCGTTGGTTCGGCCCGGGTGTTCGGCGTTTCCATGGCCCTGGGCGCGTTTCTGGCCGGCATGGTGGTGCGGCAATCGGACTTCAGTTTCCGGGCCGCCTCCGAGGCGCTTCCCATGCGGGACGCCTTTGCCGTGCTGTTCTTCGTCTC
>JAATGX010000052.1 GCA_015688915.1 Desulfuromonadales bacterium | reverse complement strand
GCTCGATGCGGGCTGTTGCGCCTGTGGTCCCTGGCCGTCACTTTTTCCGGGGCCAGTAACTCCCTCCCACCAGGGTGGCCGTGATGCTGCCGATCCTGACCTTGGACTTCATCAGCACCGGGATGCGGCGCTCATCATCCGTGAGCCAGATGTACATGTCGCCGGTACGGGCGAAGATCCCCTCCGATTTGAGCAACGGCATGATCACCACGGTCTTGAATCTTCCCAGCGGCGTTTCGATTTCCTCATGCCGCAGCACCTTCACCTCGGTGTTCCACAGCTTTTTGCAGTCGAAGATATCGATGAAATGGGATGTTCCCACCTGGAGCGACACCGTGCGGAAGAAATAGAAGCTTGACAGGGTGTCAAAGGTTTTCGGGGTGATCGTGCGGGTGGTCTCGCTGTTGTTGCGGAGGTCTTTGGTAGTCACCACCAGGGCTTGATAATCAAAGACCGCATCCTTTTGAAAACGGGTCCGTCCTTCGTGGATACGTTCGCGGTAGAGCCGGGGAACACCGATGACAGGCGAAGTCCCTCCCCTGGCCAGCACCGATTCGATCCGGTCGTCCACCGGAAAAAAGGGCTTCAACCAGGAGGCGGAGTGTGCCGTGGAGACGATATGCATCTCATCACCCTCCATGGTCACCTCCTGCACCGCCCTTCCCGCCGGGATACCGGTATAGGATATCTCGAACTCCAGGCGTTCCGGGACCGGAAAAGCCGAGACGGACGATGCCGGCGCAAGCGACATCAGCAGCACGATGAAACAGCATCCCGCAGATTTGAACATCTTCACGCTCCTCGCTTCGTCCTTCACCGTCGGGTTGCAGCCGTTATTGAAGACATACCTGATTTCCCCCATTCCATACCACACTCGCCGGTAATGGTGAAAAGAAATTCTTGCAAAAATATCGGGTCGGACCTATGAAACTGTCTTGACCATCCAAGCAAGGGGCGCCCCAATTCATGCCTGACAAAGCATCACCTCGCTCCACATTCGTCCATTCGCCCGGTGAACACCTGCACTACCGGGTCATGGGAACGGGTCCATGCCCCGTTATCCTTCTGCACGGCTTCGCCGCATCCCTCCACACCTGGGACGACCTGGCCCCTCTCTTTTCACCGGAGGAGTACACGCTGCATCTGCTCGACCTGAAGGGACACGGCGGCTCGTCACGGCTGCCCGGCGACTATTCGGCCTTGCACAATGCCCGCATCATTGCGGCCTATATCCGCTCACACGGCCTGACCGACATCATCCTCATCGGCCATTCCTTCGGAGGCGCCGTAGCCCTTTTGACCGCGCTCGACTGCCCGGATGTCCGCCGTCTGATCCTGATCGGCGCGCCCGGCTTTCCCCAGCACATACCCCGTTTCATGCGCCTCCTCGGCCTGCCGGTCATCGGCCCTTTGCTGGTGAATGCCGTCCCCGCCGCCATGATCGCCCGCGCCGGGCTGGAGAGGGCCTTTCACGACCGGGAACGCATCACCGGGCGGCTGATCGAACGCTACGCCAGCGGCTACCGCCGCAAAGGCGCCGCCCATGCCCTGGCACATACGGTGCGCCAGATCGTGCCGCCCCATGCCGCACAGATCACCGCGCGCTACGCCGGCATCTCCATCCCGGTCCTGCTCCTGTGGGGCGACCAGGACCGGGTCGTCCCACGATGGCAGGGTGAGCGGTTGCAGCGGGAATTGCGGAACCCGCGGCTGGTCATCATCCCCGACTGCGGGCACAACCCGCACGAGGAGCGGCCGCACGAGACCTTTGCCGTCATCCGGGAGTTCCTCGTTGACAACCACGGACGCACCTGCTAGAAAAACTCATGTTTGATCTCTTTTGAGGAGGCACGCCAATGAAAAGACATTTCGCCGACACCGTTTTGACCCTGGTCGCACTGCTGCTCTCCGCCACTCTCTCCTTTGCCGCCGACGCCAAGAACCCGGTTGTCAAGCCGGCCGCAAAACCGGCCGCGGACAGCGCCACCACGGGCGCCAAGGGAACAGCTACCGATGCCAAGGGGGTCGCAAAGAAAGAACCGGTGGATATCAACAGCGCCAGTGACGCCGAACTGAATGCCATCCCGGGTCTGGGCGACTCCTACATCGCCAAGATCGTCGTCAACCGCCCCTATGCCAACAAGACCCAGCTCGAATCCCGCAAGATCATCCCCGATGCCGTCTATGAAAAGATCAAGGACCAGATCATCGCCAAACAGCCGAAAAAGAAATAACCCCCGCAGTACGGCTGCCGCAACGCACGGGGCATCCAGACATGGATGCCCCGTTGCTATTGGCCCGCATGGCTCAAGCGTCGCGGATTCAGGGGTAAACCTTGACTTTCCCGCGACTTACCTATAGGCTAACTGTTTCACGAATCGGCACAAGGAGTAGTAATGAAACCACTATTTTTAAACCCGCCCACCTTCGAGGACTTTGATGGCGGCGCCGGTGCCCGCTACCAGGCATCCCGCGAGGTGACCTCATTCTGGTATCCCACCTGGCTCTGTTTTCCGGCCGGGATGATCGAGGGGAGCCGCGTTGTGGATGCGCCGGTACAGAAGTTCTCCCTGGATGACTGCTTGAAGATCGCCAGGGATTTCGACATGGTGGTGATGTACACATCGACCCCCACCCTGGCCATCGACATCGAGACCGCCCGCCGCATCAAGGAGATCAAACCGGCAATCGTGACCGTCCTGACCGGCCCCCACGTCACCGTTCTGCCGGAGGAGTCGCTGCGTGCCGGCAAGGGCATCATCGACATTGTCTGCCGCGGCGAATTTGACTATTCCACCAAGGAATTGTGCGAAGGGCGGGATTGGGAAAAGGTGGACGGCATCAACTTCCTTCGGGAAGAGAAGGTCATCCACACCCCTGACCGCCCGCCGATCGCGGACCTGGACGCGCTTCCCTTCGTGGCGCAGGTCTACAAGCGCGACCTGCCGATCAAGGAATACGTCATCCCCCATTTCAAGAACCCCTACGTCTCGATCTACTCCAGCCGCGGATGCCCGGCCCGCTGCATCTATTGCCTCTGGCCACAGACCTTCTCCGGTCGTCAGATGCGCACCCGCAGCCCGCAAAATGTCTATGAAGAGATCAAATGGATTACGGAAAACATTCCGGAAATGCGTGAGTTATCATTTGACGACGATACGTTCTCCGCCGACAAGCGGCACGCACGGGCCGTAGCCGAGTTGATCAAGCCGCTGGGTATCTCCTGGACCATCAACGCCCGGGCCAACTGTGACTACGAGACGCTCAAGGTGATGCGCGAAGCCGGATTGCGCCATGTGGTGGTCGGCTACGAGAGCGGTAACGAGCAGATCCTGAAGAACATCAAAAAGGGAGTGACCAAGGAACAGGCCACCCAGTTCACCAAGGACTGTAAAAAACTGGGAATCTCCATCCACGGCGCCTTTATCATGGGACTGCCGGGCGAGACGAAAGAGACGATCCACGAGACCATCGAGTTCGCCAAACGACTCGACCTCAACTCCATACAGGCGTCCCTGGCCTCGCCCTACCCCGGCACCGAGTTCTACGACCTCTGCAAGGAGAAAGGCTGGATCTCATCGGACAACTTCATCGACGATACCGGCCACCAGAAGTGCGTCATCAACTATCCGCACCTCTCCAACGCCGAGATCTTCAACTCGGTGGAGGAGTTCTACAACAAGTTCTACTTCCGGCCGAAATACATCCTGCGCAGCATCGGCAGGATGATCGTGGACGGCGAAGAACGCAGGAAACTGCTCAAGGAAGGCAAGCAGTACCTGGAGTACATGCGCAAGCGGAAGGAATCCTGCCCGGACTGCACATGAGCCGCCACTTGATCATCACCTCCGACGACTTCGGCCTGTCACCGGGTGTGAATGCCGCCGTGGAAAAGGCCTGGCGCGACGGCATCCTCACCAATGCCTCGATCATGCCGAACGGTGCGGCCTTTGACGAGGCGGTCGAGATCGCCCGACGCAACCCCGGCCTCCAGGTCGGCCTGCACCTGACCCTGGTGCAGGGTGCGGCGGTGCTGCCGCCGGACCGGGTTCCCGGCCTGGTGGACGAGGCGGGGAACTTTACCGACAACCCGGTAGCGGCGGGCATGCGCTACTTCTTTGACAAGGGGCTCTACAAACAACTGAAACAGGAGATCGAGGCCCAGATCGTGAAGGTTCGCGATGCAGGCATCCCGCTTTCCCACGTGGACGGGCACCTCAACATCCACCTGCACCCCACGGTCTTTGCCTTTCTGGCCGACCTGATGCCGCGCCACGGCATCACCAGTTTCCGCCTTTCCCGGGAGCGGCTTCTCCACAACCTGGCCTTTGACCGGGAGCGTGTCGCGGGCAAGGCCGTGGAACGGGTGATCTTCGGAGCGCTGGCCGCCCAGGCCCGGCCCGTACTGAAACGACTGGGCATCCGCCACGCCGTCGAGGTCAAAGGGGTGCTCAATTCCGGCCGCATGACCGAGGAGTACATCCTCAACATCCTCGATGGCTTGGAGGATGGGCTGACCGAGATCTATTTTCACCCCGGCCTGCTGCCGGACGAGGAGATCAGCCGCCGCATGCCGGATTACCGCCACGAGGCGGAACTGGCCGCCATCACCAGCCAACGGGTCAGACAGAAGCTGGATGCGCTGGGAATAGAATTGTACAATTACCGGGGGGACAGGAAGGGACATGCTTAAAACGCTGATCGTTATGTTCATGGCGGTGACCGCCGGAACCATTGGGGATATCCTGCTGGCCAAGGGGATGAAGGAGATGGGGGACATCTCGGCCATGAACCTGCGGGGTATCATTGATGCGGCCCTGCGAGCCCTGACCAACCCGAAGCTCATCATCGGCACTGCCATGCTGGCCGTGTTTTTCTTCCTTTGGTTGGCGGTGCTCTCCTGGGAAGACCTGTCGGTGGCGCTTCCGATGCAGGCGCTCAACTATGTGCTGGTGGCTTTTCTCTCCCAGTATTTCCTGGGCGAGGTCGTGTCTCCCCTGCGCTGGGCCGGGACCGTGCTGGTCTGCATCGGCGTGATGATGATTACCAAGAGCGGCGGAAGCTAGCTGAAAGGCGTCTCTCACAGAGCACACAGAGCTCACGAAGAAGTCCGTTGCGAAGTCTTTCTCTGTGCCTCTGTGAGCTCTAGCGAACGGAGTGAGCGAGTGAGATACCGCTTTTAGTCTTCAAAGGAGGACGACATGCTCGACGGCAAGAAGATCGGATTCATCGGCGGCGGCAACATGGCCGAGGCTATTATCAAAGGGTTGCTGGCAGGCGGCGTTCCGGCAGGGTCCATCATGGTGGCGGAACCGGTGCCGCTTCGCCGGGATTTCCTTTCAACGGAATACTCCGCAGAGGTTACCGACGACAACCTGGACGTGGCGCGCCGGTCCGACATCATCATCCTCGCCATCAAGCCACAGATGGCGGCCAGCGTGCTGACCGGCCTGGAACCGGTCATATCAGCCGACACGCTGGTCATCTCCATCATGGCCGGCATTTCCACCGGCTTCATCGAAGAAACCCTGGCCAACGGCGTGCGGGTGGTGCGTTGCATGCCCAACACGCCGGCCCTGATCCAGGCGGCTGCCACGGCGCTCTCCCCCGGCCGGAAGGCCACGGAGCAGGACCTGGATAGTGCCCGTGAGATCTTTTCCCTCGTCGGTGTGGTTGTCGCCGTGCCGGAGAAGCAGATGGACGCAGTCACCGGCCTGTCCGGCAGCGGGCCAGCCTATGTATTCACCTTTATCGAGGCGCTGGCCGATGCCGGGGTAAAGAACGGACTACCGCGGGATGTGGCCGCGAGCCTGGCGGTGCAGACCGTGCTGGGTGCGGCGGCCATGGCATCCGAAACCGGCGAGCATACGGCGTTGCTCAGGGAACGCGTCACCTCGCCCGGCGGAACGACCATCGCCGCTCTGCACGCCCTGGAAAACGGCCGGTTTCGCGGGCTGATCATGGATGCCGTGGATGCGGCCACCCAGCGTTCCAAGGAGCTTGCCGGGAAATAAGGCACGGAAAACCATGGGGAATCAGCTTGAAGATAGCGGCCCCGGCGGACCGAAGGCCGCGAAGATGCTGGCAATGAAATCTTTCAGAAGAGGTTGCGGAACCCGGGGCACTATGAGTGTCCGGTGGTGCGTATGATTGAACCCGGCAACACGATGTTCCCGGAGGATTCCCTGACGCAGATGCTGTTCCACCAGCGACCGCGAGACAAACGTGATGCCGTTTCCCTCACACACCGCGCTGATGATAAGGTGCAGATCGTCGCACACGATGGTTCGGACAAAATCGGCGCAACTCCAGCCATTATTCCTCATGTTGAACGAAAGCAGCTTGCTTGAGCAACACCCTTCCTTCCTGATGTAGAGATCATATTTGACGAGTTGATCGATAGTCACGCCTTGTTCGCCGAGACCGAGAAGCGGAGCACTGACAAAGACCAATTCGTCGTCCGGCAGCTTATGGGTCTCGAATCCGTTGAGATCATAGCACTCCGAATGCTCGATAACCCCCGCCTGGTAAACCCCTTCACGCAGACCCTCAACAACCTTGTCCGGCAATTCAAAGGAAAAATTCATCTCTGACGTACTGGAATGCAGCAGCATGAAACGCTTCATGATTTCAGGCAGGTAGGCAATTCCAAAAGCCGGTGTGCAGCAAAAGGTTATGCCTGGTTTTTGTTCGTATTCGTGCAGGTCATGAACCAGTTCTCTCTCCAGCGCGATCATTTTATTGGCCTTTTCCAGGACAATCCTTCCCGCCTCCGTTGGCACCAGTACAGGACCGCTCCTGTCAATGAGCGGATAACCGTAATGCTCCTCCAAAAGCTGGATGCGGCGCGAGACGGCTGACTGGGTGACAAATAATTTTTCAGCCGCCTTCGAAAAGCTTCCCAAGGTTATCGACTCAACAAATGTCCGAAAATATTCTGATTTCACATGGCACTCCTTTCCCCGGATGCATCGTTGCATAAAACGCATAGTAGTATGCAAATATTTCGTTTTCAATATATTTGAAAATGACAGTAAATGCATACCTGATTTGAGTTGCATCGAGCTACTGCATCACAAACAAAAAGGAGGATTCAATGAAGAAAACCGTAGTGACGTTGGGGTTCCTGGCTCTTGTCGCTGGTGTATCGCTTCCTGTTGCGGCGCGCGCGGCTGATGATGACCTGCAGAAAAAATTCGACAGATTGACAAAGGAAATCATGGAGCTCAAGGGACAGGTCAAGAAGAACGAGGACAAGTCGCTCAGCAAATGGTTGACCATCGGTGGCGAGTACCGCTTCAGGGCGGATTCATTGCATGGCAGGACGGCTGCATATACGGATGTCATGTCTACATTTGCAAATGCGCAAAACACGATGCAATCAAACTTCTTTACGGCAACAGCAACGGGAACTGCCGTTAATGGCATGACCGCTCAACAGTGGGCAGGCAACCTCTCCGGCCTGATGACGTTTTCACAGCAAATGGCAACAATAAAAACATTCAGTCAGGCAAACGCGTTCTTGGCGGCAAATCAGGCCATATTGGGAGGCTTGCAGAATTTTGCTGTTCAAGTCCCGGCCTATAAACCGCAAAACGAAACTCTCTATACCAACAAGTTCGGCCTCGACCTGCACGCCAAGGCCACCCAGGATGTGACGGTCAACGCAAAACTTGATATGTACAAGGTGTTCGGATCGCAGGATGCCGGACCAGCGACCGGTAACTACTTTTCCGACCGTGCAGGCATTTTTGACGGCACCCTGAGCCATGTTCCCTCTGATAGCCTCTTGAACGTAGATCGCGTATATGCCACCTGGAGTAATATCGCCGAACAGCCGGTCTGGTTCTCGGTCGGCCGTCGTCCTTCCACCAACGGTGCGCCCACCAACCTGCGGCTCAACAACGAACGCCCCGGCAACGGCGGGACACCGGCCCTGCTGGTTGACTACGCGTTTGACGGTATGACTCTCGGCTGGGCCCCGGACATCGAGATGCTGCCCGGCGCCTATGCCAAGGTCTGCTATGGCCGCGGCTTTGACAGCGGTATCAAAACTCCTGCCAACAGCATCAAGGACACCGATATGCTGGGTGTGGCGATTATTCCCGTTGATACCGACCCCTTGCGTGTCTGGTTGCAATGGAATCGCGGTTTCAATATCTTCGATGCGCCGGTCATGACGAACTCCGCTTTCGGAGATACGGCGCCTAAAACCAACCTGGGCGATATCGACTGGTACGGCGCCGGCGCCATGAGTACCCTCAGGAATGTCGGCCCCGGCAATCTCAACATGTTTGCCGACTTCGGCCTGAGTATCACCCATCCCAACAACAATGTCTCCTCACAGTTTGGCTTCATGGGGCTTGGCACGGGCCAGTTCTTCCAGCCGGAAGCCCCCAGGGACAAGACCGGCTGGGCAGCATATGTCGGCGTTCGCTACGACCTCCCCTCGAAAACCAAGCTCGGCTTCGAGTTCAACCACGGTTCCAGGGATTGGATTACCTTCGCTCCTTCGGCCGACGACATGTGGACCAGCAAGGTCGGGACCCGCGGCAATGTGTTCGAACCCTACATAATTCAGGAACTCAACCTCAAACCGATCTCCTCCTACCTGAGCAAGGCATTCTTCAAGATCGGCTACCAGTATTATGACTTTGAGTACACCGGCAGCAACAACTGGGTCGGCGCCCCGGTCAAAATTTCCTCCATCAAGCCGACTGACATGCTGGTTTTGGCTCCCATGAAGGAGGCGCATGACGTCTACGCGACCTTCGAGGTCCGTTTCTAGTCGGCCGCAACCCCACAAACAGGCAGCAACCATAGAGAAAAGGAGCATGTCATGAAAAAGTTGGTATCTGTAGTTATGCTGGTGGCGCTGATAGCCGTTTCAACCCTTATGGTCGTAACGACGGCCTGTGCCGAAGAGTTGAAGATGGTCGGTGCCATATCCAAAATCGAGATGGCTGCCGATGGCAGGTCCGCTAGCGCAACCCTCAAAGACAGCAAGAGCGGTGAAGAGGTTACGATCATTGTCACCGATGAGTTGACCCTGGATAAATTCAAAGACAAGCGTATCGTCGAGGGCGATGAGATCCGCTGCAAGTTCGAAAAAGAAGGCGGTAAAAACAGCAGCAAGATATTCAGGAAGACAGCGGGCTGTTAGGCATGCATCTGCATGGCAGGCCGACCTCAACTGGAAAGGAATTTCTGTATGAAAATCAAGCAAATGGCAGCCATTATCCTGTCTTCGATCATGGTCATGACAGTTTCTTGGGCCGTAGCCGGGCAGGATCACGGGGAATTTGTCACAGGACCGTTTAAAAACGGCCAGGAAGTGACCAGGGTCTGCCTTGGGTGCCACGAAAAGCAGGCAGCCGATTTCATGAAGACCACCCACTGGAAATGGGCGGGGACTCCGAACCACATCAAGGGGATGGAAACGAGCAAGAAAGAGTACGGCAAGGCCAATATGATGAACGCCTTCTGCACTTCGATCCAAGGCGGAAAGGACGGCTTGGTGCATGAAGCCTGCGGCAAGTGCCACGCCGGTTACGGCTGGACCCGCACCCAGTACGACTTTACCAGGAAAGAGAACATCGACTGCCTGGTCTGTCATGCCCTCAAGGGGAACTACCAAAGGGCGGCAAAAGGATGTATCGTCGATACGAAGGCTATGGACAGAGGCGTCATGGACCTCGAACTGGCGGCAAAAAGCGTGGGACCTCCCACCCGCAGGAACTGCGGCTACTGCCATTTCTTCGGCGGTGGCGCTGATGCCGTCAAGCATGCCGGCCTTGACTCCACCATGGAAAAACCCCAAAAAGCACAGGATGTGCACATGGGCACCAAGGCGAGCGGAGGGCAGGACATGACCTGCCAAGCCTGCCATGTGGCCAAGGATCACAAGATTGCCGGCGCTTCCAGCATGATGGCCCACTACGATGCGCGTGTGACGTGCGAACAGTGCCACAACGGGGCCAAGGCTCCCCACCAAAAGTCCAAGAACGGCAGAATCCTGAACCGCCATGTGGCCACCGTCGCCTGCCAGACCTGCCATATCCCGGTCTTTGCCAAGGCCCAGGCCACCAAGATGAGTTGGAAATGGTCCGACGTTGGCAAAGACATCAAATCCGAGGATCAGTTCGACAAGGAGACCTTTGCCAAGTATAAGGGTTCCTTCACCTGGGGGATGAACGTCACGCCGGTCTACGCCTGGAACAACGGCACGGTCGAGCGCTACATGATCGGCGACAGGATCAAGGACCCCTCCAAACCGGTGATCATGGCCTGCCCGGCTGGCACCATAAAGGATAAGACCGCCAAGATATACCCTTACAAGCTGTATACCGGTGACCAGCCCATGGACGCCAAATTCAAGTACCTGAGCATCTTCCAGCAGTACCAGTCCCTCTGGGTTGATTATGACTGGAACAAGGCCCTCAAGCTGGGCGCGGAAGGGTCGGGACTGCCCTACAGCGGCGCGTATCGGTTCGTGAACACCGTCACCTACATCGCGGCGGAGCACGAAGTATCGCCCAGGGAAGAAGCGCTCCAATGCGGTGAATGCCACATGGGAGGCGACCGGATGAACTGGAAGGCCCTCGGCTACAAGGGAGACCCCATGAGATTCGGCGGCAGATTCGATAAAAAGAAGTAATCCGGCAGTGATGGAGGCATGTGCTTGCATGTGCCTCCATTTTTCCCTCTGATGTATTTTATCAAGCTACATCATCATACCGCCCTGCCGACCTTGCACCATCCGGCAGGTATGTCACGCAACGGAAAGAAGAGATCACCATGACACGAGCCGCCCTGCTTTTCAGTCTGCTGTTCTTGATCGCCCTGCCGGTTCGGGCCGCGAACAGTTGTCGTGACTGCCACGAAAATCGCGCAAAGATGGAAACCCTGGGGTATGGTCACTTCAGCGTGACCCAGCAGGAGGTGACGACACAAAGCCGCATGCCGGCCACGTGCAGCGAATGCCATTTGGGCAACCCGTCTGAAAACGGCAAGCAAGCCGCGCACAAAGGCATGGTACGCCTGCTCGTGGTCGCCAAAAAGGGTTTGGCGGCCCGCACATCGGCCCGCGCCTATCCTCTCGAATATGGCACGAACGAGATAAGCCGCATCCATACCGTCACAGATAACACGGGAAAGAAGGTCAGGGACACCTCAGTGGCAGCCCTCTCGTGGCACGACAAGAATACCGTCACCCTGACCCAGGACTTCAACGTCATGAAAAAGACTTGTGGCGCCTGCCATGAAAAGGAGTTCGACGAGTTTTCCCGAAGCACCATGGCAACCAATGGCAAGCAGAGCCAGTACGCGGGATGGATCGACGAGAAGCAAGGTCCGCACACCTGTGGCCCCTGGTTTGAAGGCACCTTTGCCTCCATGCAGCACAACACAACGCTCGCCATGTCACCCGAGGTCAACCGGATCAACCAGAAGGCCTGCAATATCTGCCACGTGGGCTGCCTGGACTGCCACTTCAACCCCCAAAAACCAAACCCGGCCGACCCGTCACAGGGGGCTCACACCTTTGTGAAAACCCCGCCATCCGAGAGTTGCTACGGCAATGGCCGGGGCTCCATCTGTCATGCCGGCCCCGAAGACCGCCGGCGTGGAGCGGGATATTTCGGCGGCCCGTTCTCGTTCCCCAAGGGGAATGAACCCGATGTCCACCTGAAAGCCGGGGTCGGCTGCCTGGATTGCCACGAAAGCTCCAAAAACAATCCCGCAATCGGCCATGCCATGGTCAAGCGTCAAGCCCAGGACTCATGCCGGCGCTGTCACCGGGAGGCGGCAGAGAGCCATGCGACATCGCGGCACAGGAACCTCTCCTGCGAAGCCTGTCATATCCAGAATGTGGCCGGCTATCAGGGGACCTATTGGGGACCGGGCAAGATCGCCGGTGCCGCGACCCCCTATTTCAAGTACAAAGCCTACTACGGCTACCTGCCCGAACCGATCCTGATCAGGGACCAAAAGGGGCGCTGGATTCCGGTCAAACCGCTCCCTATGGCGGTCATGAACCAGAAGGAGTCTCCATTTGCACCGGGCCTCCATTGGCGCTTCCCGACCAGCCTGCCGGACCTGCAGCGGACCGACGATGCCTGGGCCTATGTGGGACTTTTCGGGGGGCTGCCGGAGAACAACAAGGCCCTGCTCTGGATCCAATTGGACAAGATGTCGCACAAACTGGGCAAGAGCCGCACGTGCGAGTCGTGCCACGCTTCCCCGGACGGCGCTCAACAGCAGACCGTGACCTGGAGGTACAACGATCCCGGCGCGCTCCCTTTCAGGGGCGGCCATGAGGTGCTGGCAAACCGGAGCGGCCTGTTCATTAGAAATATGCACTCGGAGAAGATCGCGCTGGAGCCGGGCTTTGACCTCTCGGCGCTGGCCCCCTGGGCATACCTGAGGGACCGCTGGCAGGTGCGGGGAGACTACTCGCTCCCTCCCCTCGAAGACCGGAAGAGCCTTGAGTCTGCCCGGACCGACCCTGCCTTCGCGCAAAGGTCGGGGATCGTCCACCGGTAGTCGGAGAAATCGGAACGCGTCTGGCTGGAACATATCCATTTAAAGGTGACAAATGTCGTGCGAATTATTTGATTGTTGCCGCTTCCTTAACGACAACATGAAAACCATGCCCAAGGCGGCAGAGTACGTAAGGAATAAATTGTGTTTTGGCGACCATGAGTCTTGCATCATATTCAAACGTTACCTGGCGTGCAAGGCTAGTAGTTCTACCATCTATCTTTACCCCGATGATGCCGATGAAGTGCAAAAGATCATCCGGTGTCTGCAAAGGAAGGCATGATGGACACACCGACGCGCCAACGGCTCCAGAATAGGGCTTCTTTGCTGGCCCTTCTCACCATTTAAGTACAAATATTGCGGAGGGAGGCGTCTCGGTCTGGCTGGGACTGGGCGACGAAACCCTGGCGCTGTTCAGCTTTGGCGTGAATTCGTTTATCGAGATTCGCCTGGCTGTCGTGGCGGGAGGACAATGAGTCACTTGGAAAGGCCAAGGGTCTTTCCTGTTCATGCTACGGTAACTGCAAGCCTTAACCTTTGTTTTTACACCTGCCGATTCTATTTCACCGGATCATCATCATTGGCAGTCGCACCCCTGTTCAGGGAGTCATAGAGCGCGATCTGCTCGTCCAAGGAACGCTTGCGGCGGCGGCAGCAGCCCGAACTGTTGAGGCAGAGCCGGCAGCGGTCGTCGGAACACCACTGACAGCAGGTGCAATCGGGACAGGGATGTTTCTTGGGCGCCTCGTCGGCCATCAGTACACGACGTTCCGCTTGACCGCATTCCCCTTCAGCAGTTGGGAAAAGGCCTTGCCGCTGTCGGCATTGATCAGCAGGTAGCGCGGCAACTTCATGACAGTATCGGCCGACGTCGCGTGACGTCGCTCGATGGTGAAGGTGGCGATATAGCCCGCCTCGGCCGCCTTTTTGACCAGATGGTCGTCATAGATGCCGAACGGCCAGGCCAGCATGTCCACCGGCCCGCCGGTCTCGGACTCGATCTTGGTCCTAGCCTTCTTCAACTGCGTTTCCACCAGCTTCTCGTAGGCCTCCGGCTTGAGTTTGCGCTTCTCCCGCTTGAAGTTGGGGTGCCAGTAGGTGTGGGACTGGAGATCGAACAGGCCGGTTTTCTTCAGTTCGCGCAACTGGTCCCAGGTCATGGCGTACTTGGCATTGGAGATGGCGGAAGGATAGATGAAGAGGGTGACCGGATAGCGGTATGTGCGGATTATGGGCAGCATGTCGCTGTAGACCGATTTATGGCCGTCATCCGCGACGATCACCACCGATTTGGGAGCCGGGGCCGGGGCCTTGCCGCGATAATGGTCAACCAGCCGGCGCAGCGGGATCACGGTATAGCCGTTGTCGTGCAGATATCGCATGTGGGACTCGAACACCGTGGTGGTGATGGTCATGCCGTCGGCCACGGTCGGCCCCATGCGATGATACAGCAGGATCGGGACGCGGAAGGATTCGGCACACAGGGCTGGGAGCGGCATACACAGGAGAATTGCTACAAGGAGGGGACGGGAGAACTGCGAGAATGTCATGGACTGCCTTTCTAAGCGGAATCAATCTGAACCAAACATCTGCCACGGAGACACAGAGGCTCGGAGAACGTCAAAAGCATAAGCAAGTTAGGGATGCAAGGGGCAAACGGAATGACAAGCTCAGAACCTCCTGGTTCCAGGTGAATTCATTTTGGGGCTGTCCTAGATAATTAGTTGAGAGCCCCTTTAACGAGCTCTTTCAATAATGATAACTGTAGCTTAGGGTCTTGAGTGTTAAATCGCCATTCGCATTCTTTTAGAAACAGGTTGAAGTTCTCTTTTGGAATGC
>JAATGX010000007.1 GCA_015688915.1 Desulfuromonadales bacterium | reverse complement strand
TCGGGTGAGGGTTCAGCATCTTCTGGATTAGCCCGAGGGTGTGCAGGATCTGCGAGAACCCCTCCATCGCGTAGAACTCGCATTGCAGCGGTATCAGCACGGAATCCGCGGCGGTCATGGCATTGATCGTCAGAAGGTTGAGCGAGGGGGGGCAATCGATGATGATGTAGCGATACTGCTCCGCCAGGGGGGCCAGGGCGAATTTGAGCTTCTGCTCCCGCCCGATCTCCGCCGCCAGTTCCAGTTCGGCTCCGGCCAGATCTGAGGTGGCGGGCATGATATGCAGGAAGGGGTAACCCGTGTCCATCACCACCCCCTTTGGATCGGCCTCGTTGACCAGGGTGTCGTAGACCGTATGCCTGAGCGATGTATTGTCCACCCCCACACCGCTGGTGGCGTTCCCCTGGGGATCAATGTCCACGAGCAGCGTCGGCCGTTCGGCGGCAGCCAGGGAGGCGGCCAGATTGACGGCGGTGGTGGTCTTGCCGCCCCCCCCCTTCTGGTTGGCGATACAGATGATCCTGGACATGGCGAGTTGGGTATCCTGCCTGAACGTTTTGAGGTTAGTCCGGTTTAAGCCGGTGTGCCGGAGAGGCTGAAAATTACCACAAAGCCCCCCGGTGTGCAATGAACATTTTTCCGCACCCTACCTCACGGTTTTTGACCACGGTCAATCCTTTATCCGCACATTTCTGCCAGGGTACAAGAAAAACATTTCTGTACTTCGAGGTTACCTGCCGTATGCAAAAACATGTCGTTTCGGCCGTCACCATCCTCGGTGTCCTGTTGTTTGCGGGCCGGGCCTTCGCCTTCGAATGCAAGGTCTGCCACAGCAAGAACCCTAAAATGGTGGCCATGCACAAGGCCAATCAGGGGAAAGACTGTTTCGGTTGCCACAGGGTGGGGGAAAGGCTGATGGGCAAGGGACGGCCCAAGGATGCGGCCAGCCTGCTGAAGCGGAGGGTCACGGAAGCCGGGTGCCTGCCGTGTCATGGGAAGAAGGAATAGTCACTCCCTTTTCCTCCATGAACGCCCCGAATGCCCCGTCCAGCGGGGCAGTAACACGAATTTCCGCCCCGCGGTCATTCGTAAAGGTCAGCGCCCCGCAGTGCAGCATCATCCTGGCGGCAGGTGCGCCACCATAGGTCGCATCCCCCACGATGGGCAGCCCGCTGGCCTCCAGGTGTACCCGGATCTGGTGGGTGCGACCGGTCAGGGGGTGAGCCTCCACCAGGGAAGAGCCGTCACCGGAGGAGAGGAGGCGAAATTCGGTCAAGGCCGTTCGCCCCTCCGCCATGATGCCGTAGCGCGACGTACCGATCTTGCCGATGGCGCCGTCAATCGACCACGCCTCCTGCTCCGGCTGGCCGCTGACCAGCGCCAGGTAGCGCTTGTCCGCCAACCCGTCGTGAAAGCGAGCCGATAGCCAGGCGGCAGCCCGCTTCTGCTTCGGGAATACCATCACCCCGGAGGTGCCCCGGTCGAGCCGGTGGATGACCCTGGCCGGTTCGTTGATGCCGTGCAGGCGGAAATACTCGGCCACCCAGAACTCCAGGGTTCCCTTGAGCTGATAGGGGGTGCGCTGGGTGTTTGCCCCGGCCGGCTTGTTGACGGCGATCAGGTCCGCGTCCTCGTACAGCAGCGACTCGGTTGGCAGCACCAGTTCGCGGAAGCGGCCCGGCTCCATGACACCAATCTCGATAATGTCCCCCGCCCTCACGGCCCGGGAGGCCACACGCACCATGGCGCTGTTGACGGCACAGCCGCCCCGGTCGATGATGCGCCGTGCCTCGGACTTGCTGACCTCGTCGAACAGCAGCGCAACGCAATCATCCAGTCGCCGTCCGTCCGCATCTCCCTTGATGGTTCCTTTTCGTATCATACCGCCTGTGATACCCTGTTTTCGTGCCTGTTGGCAAATCTAAATTCACGGTGGCAAACAGGTGACGATTCTGCTACCCTTCGTCGCCATGACCCTGTTCAGCCCCCCGGAAATCCCTCTATTGCGCGGGCCGGTAGCGCTTTCGCACCTGATGCTCCGGCAGTTCGTCCATCCCGGCGACACGGTCGTTGATGCCACCTGTGGCAACGGCAACGACACACTGCTGTTGGCGGAACTGGTGGGGGCAACGGGGCGGGTGTGGGCCTTCGATATCCAGAGCGAGGCCATCTGCCAGACCACCCGGAGGCTGGCACATGCCGGCTGCGCCGGGCAGGTACGGTTTATCCAAGCCGGGCACGAGACCATGGCGGAGCATGTCAGTGCAGGCGTGGCAGCGGTGGCATTCAACCTCGGCTATCTGCCGGGCGGCGACCGTACGCTCATCACCCGCCCCGAAACCACATTGTCCGCCTGTCAGCAGGCATTGACCCTGCTGAAACCGGGCGGCATGGTGGCTGTCACCGCCTATCCGGGACATGACGGGGGGGACAGCGAGCACGCGGCGGTTGACGCCTGGGCAGCCGCCCTCGCCCCCCGCGCGTTCCATGCGTGGCGCATGGGACAGATGAACGTCCCGGACACCGCCCCCTATTTCATCATGATCCAGAAGGCGTTCTAGCATGCTGCGTACCCTGCTCCCCTTTCTCGTCATACTGCCTTCACTAGCCTACAACCTGATTTCGCTGGCCTGCGGACGACGGTTCTTCAAACAGGGACTGGGGACTGGGGACCAGGGACCAGGAAAAGGACATATAGATGCTGTTTCTGCTGCCAACCACCAACTACCAGTCCCTGATTACCAGTCCCCAGTCCCTGGTCCCCGGTTCCCATCCGTCACCATCCTCAAACCGGTCAAGGGGATGGATGCCGAGAGCCTTGCGAACTTCACCTCGTTCTGCACCCAGGATTATGCCGGTACCGTCCAGATGCTGTTCGCCGTGGCATCGCCCGACGACCCCGCCATCCCGGTCATCCGGCAACTCATGACCGCATTCCCCGGCCAGGATATCTCCCTGGTGATCAACCCGGCCACCCACGGCCCCAACTACAAGGTTTCCAACCTGATCAACGCCTTTCCCAAGGCCAGACACAACGTCATCATCGTCTGCGACAGCGACATCCGCGTCGCACCCGATTACCTGCAATCGGTCACCAGCCATTTCGCCGACCCGCGGGTCGGCCTGGTCACCTCGCTCTACCGCACCTCCCGGGTCCCAAACATCGCCACCGCCGTCGAGGCAACCGGCTTCACCGTGGAGATGATCCCCAATGTCATGGTCGCCTTGCAGTTGGAAGGACTCTCCTTTGCCCTGGGCGCCTCCATGGCCGTCCGGCGCGAGACTCTGGCCGACATGGGAGGTTTCGAGGTCCTGGCCGACTACCTGGCGGACGACTACCAGTTGGGTAACAAAGCACGTGCCGCCGGCTGGCGCATCGCCCTGGACCATTGTTTCGTGGAGAGTATGGTCAAGGCCGAGAGCCTGCCGTCGGTTCTGGCGCGGCAACTGCGCTGGGCCCGCACCATGCGGGTCAGCCGACCGGGAGGATATCTGGCTTCCGGTGTCACGCTTGCCTTCCCGGCCACCCTGCTGGCGGCCGTGAGTGCACCTTCCACGATTACCGCCCTGGCCGCGATTGCCCTGCTCTATGCCGTGCGGCTCACGGTCGCCACCATCTTCAGCCGGCGCTTCGTGCGGGACAACCTCCTGCCCCGCTGGCTCTGGCTGATCCCGCTGCGGGACATGCTGGCCTTTTGCACCTGGGCACTGGCGTTCCTGGGTAACCGTGTGGAATGGCGCGGCAGCCGCTTTCGGCTGAAACCGGGCGGAAAAATTGAGGAACTTGCCTGACATTCGCGCAAAACGCCATCAAGCCTTTTACCCTTCCCGGACGAATTTGATCTTTTTTCCTTGATCCATCCATATACGCGGGATATAATTCTGAATGATCGATCATTCATTCCATGGGATATTCATTCCTTTATGGCTAAACCGGACAAACGAAAAGAGATTCTTCAGGCGGCATTGGAGCTTATGGCGGAACAAGGGTTCCACAGCGCTCCCATGACCATGATCGCCCAACAGGCGGGGGTGGCGGCCGGAACGCTCTACTGCTATTTCGAGAGCAGGGACGCGTTGATCACCGAGCTCTTTCGGAATGTCGAAGAACGGGGAACGCTTGCCATCATGGAGGGTTACGCCCCGGAGGGCCCGATCAAGGCCCGGTTCCTCCATCTTGTCACGGCGATGCTCCGGTACTTCATCGCAAAGCCCCTCGACTTCAGATATGTGGAACAGTTTCTCAACTCCCCCTACGGCATCGTATTCCGGGGCCGCTTCTTTGGGGAAAAAGGAGAATACGACGTATACCGCGAGCTTTTCGAGGAGGGCATAGCAAAACAGGTGATAAAGGACATGCCGATTGTCGTGCTCTTTGCCTTGACCTTTGGTCCGCTGCTTTCCGTGGCGCGCGACCATATCCTGGGCTTCATCCGGTTGGATGGACATCTTGTTGAAATGACGGTTACCGCGTGCTGGGACTCGGTGAGGCGATAATGTTCAGGCTGCTGTCATACAAGCCTGTCATACAAAGCCAATCCCCTCATATTTTTACCCAACAACAGAATGAACATTCATTCAATAACTGTCACCATCGCTCAGTGGGTCAAGGGGCGGACAATCCACGCACCACTTGGTGCCGGATGATTTTTAAGAACTGACCGCCACCAAAGGAGGGGAGCCCATGCAAAACAATATCCGGGACGAACAACGCCCAGACCGCCTGAACACGGCGGTGAAGTTTCTGGAAACGTTCAGGAGCGGGTTTCCCGATACGGAACATTTGCAGCTCTTTGACAAGTGCCTTGTTGAGTATCAGGCCGCTCTCATAACGCTGCTTGTTTCAGAGGAACTCCGGGAAATGCCCGAAGCCGATAGAAGACCGGACGATCATGGCGCCGGAAAAAAACGGGATGACAAGCCAACGCACATTCAGCGCGTCATCGCCGACGCACAAACCTACGAGCAGCATCAGCAGGCGCTGGCTGCATACCTGGAAGTGCGGCAGCGGCTGAAAAAGGCATTAAGGCACCTGCTTGATCTTTCCGCACAACAATCTGTCTGATACCGGAGGAAATCGACCATGAACCGCACATTCGCCCTCTCGCTCCCCAAATGCAAAAATTCGTTGCTGGTGATTGTGACCATCCTGATGCTCCAGCTTTTCTTCTCCCTGGCAGGCACGACAGCAAAGGCGGACTGGCAGGAGGCCGGTGTGCGCATGGGTATCCAGGTCGGACCGAAGCGTGAATATTTCCATCAGTATGAAGCGTTTGCGGTGTATGGCCTGCCCTGGGACTGGCGAACCTCTTCGGGCTGGGGTCTGGCCACCCTGCTCACCACATCGGCCGGCGCCCTGGTGGGCGGCAATGAAAGCGGCTTCATCGGTTCTGTGGGACCGGGGCTCGTCTTCAACAAGCGGGGAAACGGCGTCGCACTGGAAGCGGGCGGCAGTCTCAACCTTCTGGACAGACGCCAATTCGGCAATCAGGACTTCGGGAGCATTCTCCTGTGGGGCGCCTATCTGGGCCTTTCCTACCGTTTTGCCAACGGATTGGGGGTGGGGTATCGCATACAGCATTTGTCGAACAACCGCATCCTCTACACCAGCAACACCCCCAATCCGGGGGTCGATATGCACATGATCGGGCTGAGCTGGCATTTTTGACCGCACCATCCCGGGTGCCGCGGGGAAATGAAACTAAATAACTTCATCATCTTAGGTGTTACCCATGGGGACAATCAGGGCATATCTGCTTGAACGGGAGTATCCGGCACGGCGGGATCTGGGGATCCTGACCGCTGTCTTTGGCAGCGCGTTCTTTCTGCTACTCGGTCGCATCGGGCTCATCGAACCGGATGAAGGGCGTTACGCTGAAATTCCCCGCGAAATGCTGGAGCGGAACGACTTCATAACGCCAACGCTCAACTATGTCGCTTATTTTGAAAAACCACCCCTGCACTACTGGCTGACTGCCTTGTCATTCAAGCTCTTCGGCCTGAATGAATTCGCCGCCCGGTTTACGGGTACGTCGGCCGGCCTTCTGGCCGTGCTGTTGGTCTATTACACCGCACGCACGCTGTGGGGCAGGCGTGAGGCCCTATGCTCGGCCCTGGTGCTCGGCACATCCACGGGATTTCTTGTGCAATCCCGCGTCAATCTGACCGATATGACCCTCACGTTCTGTTTGTCGACGGCACTCTGCTGCTTTATGATGGCGGCGGAAAAGAAACGGCTCGCCGGTTACCACTACTACCTCTTCTACCTTGCGTGCGGGCTGGCGATATTGGCCAAGGGATTGATCGGCATCGTATTTCCGGCCGGCATTATTTTTTTCTACCTGCTGTTCAGCCGCCGCTGGCACCTGCTGCGGGAGATGCGTCTTCCGGGCGGCATCCTGCTGCTGCT
>JAATGX010000220.1 GCA_015688915.1 Desulfuromonadales bacterium | reverse complement strand
TATGCCGCTTCACGGCACATCCTTTTCCCGAATGTTACTGCGCCCGGCTGGCAAGTTGCAATGTTTCCAACATACTGGCTTTCTGTGGCGGCTGTTTCGAGTCGTGTCCCATATACCGCCGGATGACCGGAAAATCTTGATTATATGAAAGGAGATGATCTCATGTTTGGTTTTGGTGTTCCAGAGTTGCTCATAATCGGAGCAATCGTGATGGTGGTATTTGGCGTGGGAAGGCTGCCGGAAATCGGCAGTTCATTCGGTAAAGCCATCAATAACTTCAAGAAAGCCGTCGATGATAAGGATCACGTCGAACTGAATCCAAAAAAGGATGCGTAGACAGGAGTTCCAGGGACAGGTTATTGAATTCAAAAAGTGGCCATTCGGCCACCTTTGCTGTCTCTGCCTCACCTTCCAGAAGGTCATCGTTCGTGAACCCCGAAGCCGTTTCCGGCGTATCTACCTGAAAAACGACACCCCGATCAGTACCTTGCTGGAGTTGAGCGGCTCATTGGGCGCGGCCGTTCCGGCGTTGGAGATGTGATGGTAGCGGTACTCAGCCGTCAGTGCCGTGTCCTGGCGGATGAAGTACTGCAGGCCGGTGCCTCCCTGGTACGAGAAATCCAGCTTTGTCCCCATCGTGGGGAGCCCGATATCCACGAAGAGTATCCCCCCGCCGGCAAAGACATAGGGTGCCAGCCCTTCCAGCCCGGTGAATTTCCAGCTTCCGAAGATATACCCGCCGGTCATGGACCTGGCGTTATGGTCTACGGCCATGTGATAGGGCAGTTCCACCAGCAACTCATGCCTCCCCTGATACCAGCGTCCCTTGCCCACTTCATCTGAAAGAAAATGGCCATAGCGGGCGATGGCGTCCCAGGTCTGCACCTGGGTGCGGGTCGCGCCGAAATAACGGTGGGTGATGCCGTAACCGGTTAAAAGGGCGTATTCATTGTGCGCCGTGGTGATGGTCGCCGGCTCCTCACCCCGTGCGACAGCGGCGATGAACGGTAGTATGCTGAGCAGGATCGGCAGGATGAGAGTTGTTCTCATGGTCATGGATTTCTCCAGCGTTGTCCGGTTAGGAAATTGCATTCGACTGAAACATGCTCTAAAGTCCCCCCTCCCGTCAAGGGAGGGGGAGCTAACTGCAAAAGACCAAACCGGACAACGTTGGGATTTCTCCGGTTACCCCAAAAGCCAGCGGTACAGCGGCATAACCGTCACCTTGATGTCGTTCGCCATAAATTCCTCCCCGGTGTCGGCGGTGATGATTAATCCTTCCTTCAGGCCGAAGGCTGTGCAACATTCCAGCAAACCACGCAACTCCCGCTTACGGGTTTTGTCATCGGATAGTCCGACCACCACCTGGATCGCCTCCACCACGTCAAAACCCTGCTTGACGATGAAATCACATTCGGCCCTTTCCTTATAAAAATAGACTTCCTTTTCCCGTCGTTTGAGCTCCAGAAAAACCGTCTGTTCCATGGTCTTGCCGGTATCATCGGAAAACTTGTAGGAGAGGGCGTTCAAGAGGCCGTTATCTATGGCATAGATCTTCTTCTCCCCTAACTCGCGTTCCACGAGCGATGTAGTATGTTTCCGCAGGATCAGTGCCAGATAAATGTTCTGACAGGCTTCCAAATTCTCGTAGAGCTGGTTTTTGCCGATCTTGAATCCCGATGACTTCAACTCATTGTAGATGTTGTTCACCGATACCTGTTTTGTCGCCGATGCCATCAGTCGCTTCAGGAAGAACTTTAACGCCGGTATGTTTTTTATCTGATACCGTTCCAACAGGTCGCGGTAAATCATCACATTGAAATATTCCTGCAAGACACGGTTACGCAGTCTCTCATCATAGCCGATGACCTCGGGGAAACCGCCGTTTCTCAGGTAGTCCGTCAGGTGGTGGTTGATACGCGCGATTGACTTCGTGCTGTGCAGGTCAACCGTAACACCCATAAAAAAGAGATACTCATGGAAAGAGAGCGGAAATACTTCGTAGCTGATGGTCCTGCCACGCAGGCTGGTGGCGATGTCACTGCTGAGAAAGCGGGCGTTTGAACCAGTGATGAAGATATTTTTCGTTCCGGTGTCGTACACGCGACGGATAAAGGTGTCCCATCCCTCTATGTTCTGGATTTCGTCGAAAAAGAAGTAGCATCCCTCGATTCCGGTATCAGGATAGAGTTCACGATATGCCTGCAACAGAAGGTCAAGTTCCCCTGTCTTCAGATCAAGCCGTTCATCCTCGAAATTTACATACAGAATGCTGGTTCTTGTGATGCCCCTGGCCAGAAGTTTCTCCATCTGGTTGAACAGGTACGAGGTTTTGCCGCTCCTGCGCACGCCAATTAGTGTTATTATTTTGCCGCTGTTAAGGGGTACCTCAAGCGAGCGCCTGCACAACACGGGGAGCGGGGCCAGATGAAAATCACGGATCACCTTTTTTAATATTTCTTTCTTCATATTAAGGATAATATACCAATAATGGTCTTTGTATCAAGGATAATATTGCACGGAATCCTTATCACACGGCTACCATTTCTGCTTCATCTCAAAGGCCAGTATCTCCGGCAGGTGGCGTAGGAAGGTGAACATGCTGTGGGGGGATCGCCAGAGCATCCGGGTATAGCCCCAATGGATGCGTGAACGGTGGTAAAAGCGGCGGATGAACTCGTCGTACAGCCCTTCCAGTTGCACCTTGGTCATGCCGTGGGGCACGAAGACGAAGTTCAGGCAGTTCATCAGCGACCAGTTCTCATCGAAATCACCATGTTCACGGATGGCCTTGTAGATAGGTGCGCCGGGAAACGGGGTGAATTTGGTGACGTTGATCTCATCCAAGGGGAGCGACAGGGCGTAATCGATGGTCCGGCGGATGGCCGGTTCGTCTTCGCCCGGCAGGCCGACCATGAAGAGCCCTTTGACCCGCATGCCCGCCTGGCGCACCAGCAGCAGTTTCCTGCCCACCTCATCCAGATCGAAAAATTTCCGGTGTTTCCTGAGCACCTCCGGGTCGCCCGATTCGATGCCGAAGTTGACCTGCCAGCAGCCGGATCGCTTGAGCAGCGCCAGCAACTCCCGGTCCACGTGTTCCAGCCGGGCGATGCAGTTGTAGGTGACCTTCAGCCCCTTTTTCTCCTTCAGCTCGCAGAACTCGGCCACCCGCGAGCGGTCAAAGGTGAACAGGTCGTCGTAGAAGGAGACGTGGCGGATGCCGTAATCGCGGTTGAGCATGGCCACGTGTTCCACGATGTACTCCGGGGAGTTGAACCGGAAGCCGCGGGAAAAGACCGACCGGTCGCAGTAGGAGCAGGCATAGGGGCAGCCCCGGCTGGAGATGATGCTCGTGTTGGGGGCCGTCGGGTAGCTGAAGAGCGGCAGGTTGTAGCGCTTCGGGAACAGGGGGAGCCGGCGGTAGGCGGGGAAGGGGAGGTCGTCCAGGTTAGCGACCAGCTCGCGTTGCGCCGCCAGGGTCCCTTTTCCGTCGGCGCCGCGAAAGGCGACACCGGGGATTGCGGCGATGTCGCGAAAGCCGGCCTGGGCCAACTCCAGCATGGTCTGTTCCCCTTCGCCGATCACCAGGCAGTCGATGGCCGGGAAGGAATCCAGGAGCGGCGGGCCGATGGTGCAGGCATGGGTGCCCCCCGCGACGATCACGATCTCCGGCCGGCGCTCCTTGAGTAGTGCGGCGATGCGGTACCCTTCCAGGAAGGACGAGGTGGTGCAGGAAAATCCGACGGCATCCGGCGGGTTGGTTATGATTCTATCAACCAAAGCTTCAGAGGTGAGGGGAGTGGCGTAACAGTCGATGACCTCCACCTGGATGCCGTTTTGTTCCAGCAGTGCGGCGATGCTCAGCATCCCCAGCGGGGGCATGAGGTTGAAGATCGAACTGATGTCCTTCTGGCCGCCCAGCCAGTTGCTGCCGTGGGGGTGGATGAAGACGACCCTCATGGCGCGGCCTCCGGGATTGCCTTCAGCATGGGGAAAGGGGTGATAATCATGGGGGCATTTTTGCAGAAACCGGCCTGCGATGCCAGTAAAATCAACCACCCCCGGCCCCTCTTCCTTATCAAGGAGGGATGTTTCTAAATCCCCCTCCTGATTCAGGAGTGGTCAGGGGTGGTCCGGCTCCGATGTGCCTTCCGTAACCGCTAGCCTGAGAAAGGCCGATGCCTTGATGGCGGCGTGGACCACGCTGCCGGGCTCTATGCCCAGTTCACGGGCCGCGTCGGGGACAATCTCCGCGATCAGGCGCCCGTTGCCACACTCCAGTTCCACCCCGATCTTGGACTCGCTTTCGAACAGGGCGGCAACCGTGCAGCAGAGGAGGTTCCTGGCACTGATCGCCTCGGGATGTTTCTTGAAGAGGATGATGTCCTTGGAGGAGAGCTCGAAGACGCCGTTCTCCGTATTCTGGGCGCTCTGGGACAGGATCAGCTTCCCACCGTCCCAGTGGTAGACGTGCAATCCGTTCCGTTCCTCCATGCCGCTCAATCGGAGCAGGTTGATATAGCCGACCGGGCTGCTCCCCATGCGGGAACGGGCCAACTGTTCGGTGCTGGTCTGCTCCGTGACCCGGCCGCCGGCGACGGTGAGCACCTGGTCGGCCATCAACCGCATCTCCAGCAAGGAGTGGGAGATGAACAGGTAGGGGATGGTGAAGCGTTCGCTGACGCTCTTCAAATAAGGGATGATCTGGAAGCGCAGTGTATCGTCTAGGGCCGAAAGCGGTTCGTCCATCAGCAGCAGGCGGGGATTGGC
>JAATGX010000067.1 GCA_015688915.1 Desulfuromonadales bacterium | reverse complement strand
GGCCGGCAGATATCAGAAAATCGAGCTGAGAAAGAGCATAAAAACAGGAATCAAACAACCGCGAACAACGTAACAACTGCAAAAAAACGATTGGTAGCTCAAATAGGCATCAAATTGGGCTAAAATTCAACGACCTGCTAGAGCGAAAACCGACGCATATCTTCTTACACCCCCTCTTCAGCCCATAACCCGCACCCTTTTTCCCCTTGCCTTCCCAATCCCGGTGTGATATAAAATAACGCTTTTAAATTCACACGCCCTGATCAAAACCGGCGGTGTCCCATGCGACGTGCGGGGATTCAACGGGGCGGAGGAAAAACCAAAGGAGAAGAGAGCATGTCAAGTATCAGCATGAAGGAACTGCTGGAGGCCGGCGTCCATTTCGGCCATCAGACCAAGCGTTGGAACCCCAAGATGAAACCCTACATCTTCGGGGCCCGTAACGGAATCTACATCATCGACCTGCAGAAAACCGTCCGTTATTTCAAATCAGCCTACAATTTCGTCAAGGAATCGGTCCAGGACGGCAGCACTGTGCTGTTTGTCGGCACCAAGAAACAGGCCCAGGACTCGGTGGCCGAAGAGGCCTCCCGCTGTGGCATGTACTATGTCAACCAGCGCTGGCTGGGCGGCATGCTGACCAACTTCGCCACGGTCAAGCAGAGCATCGACCGCCTCAAGCGCATCGACGCCATGTTCGAGGACGGCACCATCGAGGCCTACCCCAAGAAGGAGGCCCTCCAGCTCGCCAAGGAGCAGGAAAAGCTGCAGAAGACCCTGGGCGGCATCAAGGGGATGGGCAAACTCCCCAGCCTGGTGTTCGTCATCGACCCCAAGAACGAGGAAATCGCCGTCCAGGAAGCCAACAAGCTCGGCATCCCGGTGGTGGCCATCGTTGATACCAACTGCGATCCAGACCCCATTGACCACGTCATCCCCGGCAACGACGACGCCATCCGCGCCATCCGCCTGCTCTCCTCCAAGGTCGCCGATGCGGTCATCGAGGGTGTCCAGGCACGCAACGCCGTCCTGCAGGCCGACACCGAGGGTGCCGAGGAGTTTGCCGCCGAAGAGGCGGCAGAAGAACCCGCAGCATAAGTAAGATTCCGACGCAGAACCATATATCATCCCCGCCAAGCGGGGCAGGAGGATAGAATGGCCGTAACAGCCGCACAGATCAACGAACTGAGAAAATCCACCGGCGCCGGTATGCTCGACTGCAAAAAGGCGCTGGAAGAAACTACCGGCGATTTTGAGAAGGCCGTCGACTTTCTGCGTAAGAAGGGGCTGGCAGCGGCCGCCAAGAAGGCCGGCCGGGCCGCCACCGAAGGTGCTGTCGGCACCTATATCCATGCCGGCGGCAAAATCGGCGTCATGGTCGAGATAAACTGCGAAACCGATTTCGTGGCCAAGACCGACAACTTCCAGACCTTTGTGAAGGACATCGCCATGCACATCGCCGCCGCGTCCCCCCAGTTCGTGCGCCGCGAGGAAGTGCCTGCGGACGTGCTGGAGCGCGAAAAGGAGATCTACCGCGCCAAGGCCCGCGAAACCGGCAAACCGGAAAATATCATCGAAAAGATCATTGAAGGCCAGGTCAACAAGTTCTACGCCGACATCTGCCTGCTGGAGCAGGCCTATGTCAAGGACCCGGACAAGACCATCCTGCAGTATCTGAACGAGACCATCTCCAAGATCGGCGAGAACATGTCCATCCGCCGCTTCACCAAGTATGTCCTGGGTGAGGGGCTGGAAAAGAAGGAATCGGACTTCGCCGCCGAGGTGGCGGTAGCGGCCGGCCTTTAAGAAACGCCGAAGCCGGCCCCACAAGGCCGGCTTTTTTTATACCCCGCTAATCGTCAACTCCACCACAGCGTCACAGAGAACAGAGACGTTTTTCAAAACGCGCGCTCATCAAAGGGTGAATGGCAACGGTATCGCCCCTCGAGTCTGATATCTTGTTATTAAAAGATTTTTCCTGTTCTCCCCGTGACTCTGTGGTAAAATTTGCGGAATCCCAGCGTCATTAAACACCATGGAGACTCTCATGAGCAGGCCATCATTCAACCGTGTCCTCTTGAAACTGTCCGGCGAGTCGCTTGCGGGCGAACAGGGATACGGCATCGATCCCCAAACCATCAATGCCATTGCCCGGGAGATCCGCGAGGTCGTCGACCAGGGTGTCCACCTGGCGCTGGTCATCGGCGGGGGCAATATCTTCCGCGGCCTGGCCGCCTCATCCAAGGGGATGGACCGTTCCAGCGCCGACTACATGGGTATGCTGGCCACCATGATCAACTCGCTGGCCATGCAGGATGCCCTGGAAAAGGTCGGCGTGGCCACTCGCGTCCAGTCGGCAATCGCCATGCAGGAGGTGGCCGAGCCCTATATCCGCCGCCGGGCCATGCGCCATCTGGAAAAGGGTCGGGTAGTCATCTTCGGGGCCGGCACCGGCAACCCGTATTTCACCACCGACACGGCCGCCAGCCTGCGGGCCATGGAGATCGGCGCCCAGGTCATCCTCAAGGGGACCAAGGTGGATGGCGTCTACTCCGCGGACCCCAAGAAAGACCCCGCCGCGGTCAAGCTGCCGAAGCTGACCTACATCGATGTGCTCAAAAAGGGGTTGCAGGTGATGGATGCCACCGCCACCTCCCTCTGCATGGACAACAACCTGCCGATCATCGTATTCGACCTGACCACCGAAGGGAACATCAAGAAGGTCATCAGCGGTGAAGAGATCGGCACCATCGTACAAGGAGAATAATACGTCATGCCAAAGACCCTGCTTGCCGACATGAAATCCCATATGGAAAAGACCCTGGGCGTACTAAAGAACGAGTTCCAGAAGATCCGCACCGGACGCGCCACGACCGGCATCCTGGACAACGTCAAGATCGATTACTACGGCAATCCCTCCTCCATCAGCCAGGTGGCGACATTGGCGATTCCCGAACCGCGCACCATCACCATTACCCCGTGGGAAGCCAAGATGATCGGCCCGATTGAAAAGGCGATCCTCAACGCCAATATCGGCCTGACCCCCGGGAACGACGGCAAGGCCATCCGCCTGACGCTTCCCCCCTTGACCGAGGAGCGCAGAAAAGAGATCGTCAAGGAACTGAAAAAGAAGGCCGAGGACGACAAGGTGGCACTGCGCAATATCCGCCGCGACGCCATGGACAAGCTGAAAAAGCTGGAGAAGGACAAGGCCGTGACCGAGGACGATCTGAAGAAATACGAAAAAGAGGTCCAGGACGTCACCAAGGGGTTCGAGGCCAAAATCGACGAAGCCGTGGCCCACAAGGAAAAAGAGGTAATGGAAGTTTGATGGAGCCGCTCGACCCGGACAAGCTTCCCGGCCACCTTGCCATCATCATGGACGGCAACGGCCGTTGGGCGCAGCAGCGCATGCTCAAGCGCATCGTCGGCCACCAGCGGGGCGCGGAAACGGTCAAGATGGTGGTGGAGCAGGCCCATCTGCTGGGCATCAGGCATCTGACCCTGTTCGCCTTTTCCTCGGAGAACTGGTCCCGCCCCGCCATCGAGGTTCGGGCGCTCATGACCCTGCTCAAGAAGTACATCCGCCAGGAAACGGCGCGCATGATGCGCAAGAACATCCGCTATAACGTCATCGGCAACCGCGGCGAACTGCCCGACGATGTCAATCAGGCGCTGAACGACGCCATTGCCGAGACGGCCGGCAACACCGGCATGGTCCTGACCCTGGCGCTCTCCTACGGCGGACGGCAGGAGATCAGCATGGCGGCCGCCCGGGTGGCGCGGGACGTGGCTGGCGGCAGGCTGAAGGCCGATGACGTGACCGTGGATGTCTTCGGTTCCTATCTGGATACGGGCGGGCTGCCCGACCCGGACTTTCTGATCCGCACCAGCGGCGAGATGCGCATCAGCAACTTCCTGTTATGGCAGTTGGCCTACACCGAACTGTACTTTACCGAGATCAACTGGCCCGACTTCACCATCAACGAACTCCACAAGGCGCTGGCCGATTTCCAGGCCCGGGAACGGCGCTTCGGCAAGACCAGCGACCAGATTACCAAGAGGAGTGATCCATTAAACGCCTGATCACCGCGCTCATCCTCCTGCCGGTCGTCATTATGACCATCATCGCGGGTGGCACCCTGCTGTTCGCCTCCTTGCTGGCCATATTCACCTTCGTCGGCATGATCGAGTTCTATCGCATGGCCCTGCCGGACCGGAAGCTGGAGGCGTGGCTGGCAGCCATTTGCGGAGCGGCCCTCATATTCGTTCCGTTCGCGGGGCAGGACCGGCTGATCCCGGCCGCCATCGCCTTCCTGTTCCTGGCCTTTGCCCTGCACTTCCTGTTCCACCTGCGGGAGGTCGCCGACGCCGCCCGCGAGGTGGCCTATTCCATGCTGGCCTTCCTGTATATCCCCTTCATGCTCATGCACCTGGTCATGCTGCGCCAGACCGCTTACGGCGTGCAGTGGCTGCTCGTGATCATGCTGATCGTCATGACCAACGACACGGCCGCCTACTACACCGGCCGCGCCTTCGGAAAGCGCCGGCTCTACCCGCTGGTCAGCCCTCAAAAGAGCGTCGAGGGGGCGCTGGGCGGTCTGGCGGGCAGCATGGCCGGCACCCTGCTGGCCCGGTTCACCTTTTTCCCGCAACTGAGCCTGACCGATGCCTTGGTGACCGCCATTGTCATCGGCATCCTCGGCCAGACCGGGGACCTGTTCGAGTCCCTGCTCAAGCGGAGCTACGGCGTCAAGGATTCCGGCACCATCTTTCCCGGCCACGGCGGCGTGTTGGACCGCCTGGACAGCATCATCTTCGCCGCCCCGGCCACGTACTACTACGCGGTGTATGTATTCGGCAGGTTTTGACGATTTACTGAACAATCATAATCTGCCACGGAGACACAGAGACACGGAGAAAACCGAATCAACATCTGTGTACTCACACAAAGGCACGAAGAGAGCCGAAATGCTGAAACTTTTTTAAAAACCGGTCTTATAACGTCTTTCTTCGTGCCTTTGTGCCTCCGTGTGAGATAAAGCCTGAACAGATTTTTCCGCTTTTCTCCGTGTCTCTGTGTCTCTGTGGCAGGTTTTCAGCAGGTAATTTTGAGGGGTATGCTCATGAAACATCTTTCCATCCTCGGTTCAACCGGGTCCATCGGCGTCAGCACCCTGGAGATCGTCACCGCCCATCCCGACCGGTTCCGCGTCGTTGCCATGACCGCCGGCCGCAACCTGGAACTGTTCAGCCGCCAGATCAGGCAGTTTGCCCCCCGCGTCGCCGCAGTGGCCTCGCAGGCGGATGTGCCCCGGCTGAAAGAGTTGTGCTCCGGCCTTGACGTGGAGATCCTGGGCGGCATCGAGGGGCTGATCGCCGCCGCCACCGCCGATGAGGCGGAGATGGTGGTGGCGGCCATTGTGGGCGCGGCCGGGCTGGTGCCGACGGCAGCCGCCATCCGCGCCCGCAAGGATATCGCCCTGGCCAACAAGGAGACCCTGGTCACCGCCGGCCACCTGTTCATGAAGATGGTGGCCGAGTACGGCGTCCGCCTCTTCCCGGTGGACAGCGAGCACAGCGCCGTGTTCCAGTCCATCGAGGGTCACCGGAGCGAAGACATCGGCAGGATCATCCTGACCGCCTCGGGCGGGCCGTTTCTGAACATGCCGGCCGATCAACTGGGACGCGTCACCGTAGCCGATGCCCTCAACCACCCCAACTGGAGCATGGGCCGAAAAATCACCATCGACTCGGCCACCATGATGAACAAGGGGTTGGAGGTGCTGGAGGCCCGCTGGCTGTTCGACGCGCCCGTAGACAAGATCGCCGTCAACATCCATCCCCAGAGCATCATCCACTCCATGGTGGAATACATTGACGGCTGCGTCATCGCCCAGTTGGGCACACCGGACATGAAGGCGCCCATCGCCTATGCCCTCTCCCATCCCGAACGGGTTTTCACCGGCGTCAAGCCGCTCGATCTGACCACCTTTTCCGGTCTGACCTTCCTCAATCCGGACTTGGAGAAGTTTCCCTGCCTGGGGCTGGCATACGCCGCCATCAAGGCGGGCGAAAGCATGCCGGCCGTGATGAACGCCGCCAACGAGATCGCGGTGGAGGCGTTTCTGGACGGCCGGATCGGCTTTGTGCAGATCGCCCAGGTGGTCGAGGCTACCATGAACGCCCATGACGCCCACGACCTGAAATCCATCGAAGAGGTGCTGCTGGCAGACCGATGGGGACGGGACACGGCGCGGAACATCTGCCAAGGGATGGTGCACTGACATGACGGTCATCTATGCCATAATCGTCCTGGGTGTGCTGATCTTTGTCCACGAACTGGGCCATTTTCTGCTGGCCAAGTTGCTGGGCGTCGGTGTCGAGAAGTTTTCTCTCGGCTTTGGCCCCAAACTGATCGGCAAAAAGGTCGGTGAAACCGAATATCTCATCTCGGCCTTTCCCTTGGGGGGCTATGTCAAGATGTTCGGCGAAGGGGGCGTGATCGAGGGCGGCGACACGCCTCTCCCGGCGGAAGGGGAAGCGGCTTCCGCCGATGCCGGAGCGGTTGTTGCGCCACGGGAACTGACCGACACGGAAAAGGCCCGCTCCTTTGCCCACAAGCCGCCCCTGGCACGCATCGCCATCGTCATGGCCGGCCCGGTGTTCAACCTGCTCTTTGCCTGGCTGATCTTTGTCGTGCTCTGCATGATCGGCGTCCCGACCGTCACCAGCAAGGTCGGCGAGGCGCTCAAGGACAAACCGGCAGCCAGGGCCGGCATCCAGAAAGACGACGTCATAATCTCCATCAACGGCAAACGGATCTCCCAGTGGGATGATGTCGCCGCCCAGATCGCGGCCGGCAAGGGCCAATCGGTACGTATAATCGTTAAACGGGGGAACGAGGCGATACCGTTCCTCATCACCCCCGAGCCGCGTATCGCCAAGAACCTGTTCGGCGAGAGCGTTAATGGTTTCGCCATTGGCGTGGCATCGGCTGGAGAGGTTGTCACCGTAGCCTACAACCCCTTCCAGGCGGTGATCCAGGGGAGCGCCCAGACCTGGAAGGTAATCGACCTCACGTTCATGTCCCTGGTCAAGATGGTGCAGCGGGTCGTGCCCATGGACTCCATCGGCGGGCCGATCATGATCGCCAAGATGGCCGGCGAGCAGGCCTCGGCCGGCGGCTCCAGCTTCCTGGCTTCATGGCGCTCCTCTCCGTCAACCTGGGCGTGCTCAACCTGCTGCCGGTGCCGGTGCTGGACGGCGGGCACCTGTTCTTCTTTTTCTGGGAGCTCGTATTCCGCCGCCCCATCAGCCAGAAGGCCAGGGAATATGCCCAGCAGGTGGGCTTGATGCTGCTGCTGGGCCTGATGCTGCTGGCGTTCTACAACGACATCATCCGCTATTTCGTCAGCCGCCAGGGTTGAACGGTGCACATCCTCGCTCTCGACACCTCCACCTCCCTGGCCAGCGTGGCGTTGGCCGGACATGACAAGGTCATTGCCGAATCCGTGTTTACCTGCGACCGGACCCTCTCGGAGCGCCTCATGCCTGAGATCGAGCGCTTGCTGGCCATGTCCGGGCTCGGCTATGGCGACGTGGACCTGTTCGCCGCCGCCATCGGCCCCGGTTCGTTCACCGGCGTTCGGTGCGGCGTGGCCACGATCCAGGGGCTTGCCTTGGCCACGGCCAAACCGTGCGTCGGCTTCTCCACCCTGGCCATGCTGGCCATGAATTTCTCCCTGGCGGCCCTGCCGGTCTGCCCCCTGCTGGATGCCCGCAAGGGCGAGGTCTACGGCGGCCTGTACGACTGTTCCGCCCCCATCCCCGCCCCCATCACCAACGACTCTGTCCTGGCTCCGGAACGCCTGCTCGACATGGTCCGCGACACCACCGGCAAACCGGTCGTCTTTGCCGGCGAGGGCGCCGTGCGCTACCGCGACCAGATTGTCGACCGCATGGGCGAACAGGCCATCTTTGCCCCTTTTCCCCACAACGCCGGCCATGCCGACAACGGCGCGTTCCTGGCCCTGGATGCCTTTTACCGCGGCGAGGCCGGCGGACCTGCCCGGCTCCTTCCCGTCTACCTCCGGGCGTCCGAGGCTGAATACGCCAAGATGAAACGTCCTCCCTTACAAACGTAAAATGCCGCCTGCATCGACATGACATCGATACAGGCGGCATCCGCAACAACACCCGCCCGACCAGCGGATACCGTTCTTACGGTTTATAGACCTTCAACAACGCCTGGGCCATCTCGGCCGGACTGTCGGCAACACTAATTCCGCACTCCCTGAGAACCGCGACCTTTTCCGTGGCCGTACCCTTGCCGCCGGAGATGATGGCGCCGGCATGGCCCATGCGCTTGCCCGGAGGGGCGGTGACGCCGGCGATATAGGCGGCCACCGGTTTGGTCATGTAGTCCCTGACGAACCGGGCGGCCTCTTCCTCGGCGCTGCCGCCGATCTCGCCGATCATGATGACCGCTTCGGTGTCCGGGTCACCCTGGAACATCCGCAGGACATCAAGATGATTGGTGCCGTTGACCGGGTCGCCGCCGATGCCGACGCAGGTGGACTGGCCGAGCCCCAGGCAGGTGAGCTGCCAGACCGCCTCGTAGGTCAGGGTGCCGGAACGGGAGACTACGCCCACCTTGCCCGGCTTGTGGATATAGCCGGGCATGATGCCGATCTTGCACTCACCGGGGGTGATCACGCCGGGACAGTTGGGTCCTACCAGCCGGGTCTTCCTCCCCTTCATGAACTGTTTGACCTTGACCATGTCCAGCACCGGAATCCCCTCGGTGATGCAGCAGACCAGTTCAATGCCCGCATCCACCGCCTCCATGATCGAGTCGGCCGCGAACGGCGGCGGGACGTAGATGACCGAGGCGGTGGCGCCGGTCTTTTCCATGGCTTCCCTGACCGTGTCGAATACGGGAAAACCGTCAATCGTTGAACCGCCTTTGCCGGGGGTGACGCCGCCGACCATCAGGGTGCCGTAATCACGGGCCCCCTGGGCATGGAACAGGCCGGTGGAACCGGTGATCCCCTGGGTGATGACCTTGGTGTCCTTATTGATCAGAATGCTCATTCATATCTCCTTTAACAGGCTGCCACGGCCTGGACGATTTTTTGCGCCGCGTCGGCCATGCCGTCGGCAGCAACGATATTCAGGCCGCTCTCGGCCAGGATCTCCTTGCCCCGTTCCACGTTGGTCCCTTCCAGGCGCACCACCAGCGGCACCTTCAGGGAAACCTGCTTGGCGGCCTCCACGACCCCGGTGGCGATGATGTCGCATTTCATGATGCCGCCGAAGATGTTGACCAGGATGCCTTTCACCTTGCTGTCGGAGAGGATGATCTTGAAGGCCTCGGTGACCCGCTCGATGGTGGCTCCGCCCCCCACATCCAGGAAGTTGGCCGGATCGCCGCCGCAGTGTTTGATGATGTCCATGGTGGCCATGGCCAGGCCGGCGCCGTTGACCAGGCAGCCGATATTGCCGGAGAGGGATACGTAGGAGAGTTCGTGCTGCGATGCCTCGATCTCGTTGGGGTCCTCTTCGTCGTAGTCGCGCATGTCGCCGATCTTGTGGTGCCGGAAGATGGCGTTGTCGTCGAACCCGAATTTGGCGTCCAGGGCTATCAGCTCACCTTCGGCGGTGACCACCAGGGGGTTGATCTCCAGCAGGGAAACGTCGCAACCGATGAAGGTTTCATAGAGGCCTTGCAGCACCGAAACCGCCTTGTTGATCAGCTTTCCTCCGAGTCCCAGGCTGAAGGCGATCTTGCGGCACTGGAAGGCGGTCAGGCCGACCAGCGGGTCGATAGCCTCGACAAAGAGCTTCTCGGGGGTTTTGGCCGCAACCTCTTCGATATCCATCCCCCCTTCGGTCGAGGCCATGACCGTTACCTTGGACGTAGCCCGATCGACAACAAGGCTTACGTACAGTTCATTGGCGATGTTGCAGCCGTTTTCCACCAGGACCCGTGTGACCAGTTTCCCCTCGGGACCGGTCTGATGGGTGCGCAGGGTCATGCCGAGCATCTCGCGGGCGATCATGCGCACCTCGTTGTCCGTACGCGCCAGTTTGACGCCTCCCCCCTTGCCCCGGCCGCCGGCATGGATCTGCGCCTTGACCACCCAAGGCCCCTCGCCCAGGCGCTTGGCCCATTCCCGGGCGCCGGCGCTGTTGTAGCATACATGCCCATCCGGGACAGGCACGCCGAATTTTCTCAGGATCGCTTTTGCCTGGTACTCGTGAATATTCATGTCAACTCCTTGTTCCGGTTCCCCGGAAAATTTTTACCGCCAAGCTTACTTAACTCAAACGAAAACAGAAGCAGATTGCTCAATCGATCGAAGAGCCACTTATTTAATTTTATATTGCAATAGGTTAAAACCAGTAACCCTATCCGGTCCGAACAAATTCATTCGCTGAATATTTTTAGTATCAGTAAAAACATTACTTTTTCTAGCACATTTAAGAAGGGATGAAAACCAATTTTTTAATCTTTTTGAAAACTAGTTCCTCATAGCGGAATACGAATGGATTTGAGCATTGCCCGTCCTCTGGTGTATCGCTATTGACTGTATACGCAAGCATGCTATCTTTAACGGGGTTCATTTACCGTGACCGAAGGAAAAAATCCGGCATCGGCAGAAACGGAGAGTAATCATGAACATTCATGAGTACCAGGCCAAAGAGATCCTGAACGCATACGGCATCCCGATCCCGCGCAACAGAGTCGCCCTGACCGCCGACCAGGTGGAACGGGCCGCCAAGGAGATGGGGGGGCATTGTGTCGTCAAGGCCCAGATCTACGCCGGCGGCCGCAGCAAGGCGGGCGGGGTCAAGATGGTCCACCACCCGGAACAGGCCAATGACGTAGCCAAGGAATTGTTCGGCAAAAAGCTGGTCACCATCCAGACTGGATCGGAAGGGCTCAAGGTGCGCCGCATCCTGGTGGAGGAGGCGGTGGAGATCGCCCGGGAGTTCTACGTCTCCATCACCCTTGACCGCCAGAGTTCGCGCTATTGCCTGATCGCCTCGGCCGAAGGGGGGGTGGAGATCGAGGAGGTGGCCAGAAAGTCGCCGGAAAAGATCCATATGCTGACCATCGACCCCTTTACCGGGCTGCGCCCCTTCCAGGCCCGCAAGATCGCCCTGGCCCTGGGTCTGACAGGCGTGGTCTGCGAGGATTGCGTGGAACTGCTGCTCAACCTGTACAAATGCTGCGTGGAGAAGGACTGCTTCCTGGTGGAGATCAACCCGCTGGTGGTCACCAAGGCGGGCTGGCTTTTGGCCATGGACGCCAAGATGACTTTCGACGACAACGCCATCTACCGGCACCGTGAATACCCGGACATGATGGACTACTCCCAGTTGGACACCCTGGAGATCAACGCGGGCAAGTACGACCTGGCCTACATCAAGCTCACCGGCTCCATCGGCTGCATGGTCAACGGCGCGGGCCTGGCCATGGCCACGTTGGACGTGCTCAAGGAATTCGGCGGCGAACCGGCAAACTTCCTGGACGTGGGGGGCGGAGCCACCCGGGAGAAGGTGGCCGAGGCGTTCAAGATCATCCTGGAGGACTGCGACGTGAAAGCGGTGTTCGTCAACATCTTCGGCGGCATCATGCGGTGCGACGTGATCGCCCAGGGGATCATCGAGGCCGCTTCCGAGGTCCATTGCGCCCTGCCGATCGTGGTGCGCATGGACGGCAGCCATGTGGAAGAGGGCAAAAAACTCCTGCAGGAGTCGGGCCTCAATGAGCAGATCGGTGAAACCCTTGGGGACGGCGCCGGGAAGATCGTCAACATGCTGGGACAGGAGGGGAAATAGGACATGTCCATCTTGATCGATAAAAACTCCAGGATTGTCGTCCAGGGAATTACCGGCCGCAGCGGCCTGTTCCATACCCAGCAGTGCCGAGCCTACGGCACCAACATTGTGGCCGGCGTGACCCCCGGCAAGGGGGGCATCCACATCGACGGCATCCCGGTGTTCAACACCGTGGAAGAGGCGGTGCGCTACACCAGCGCCAATATTTCCATGATCTTTGTGCCCCCTCCGGGCGCGGCCGACGCCATTCTGGAGGCCTGCTCCGCCGGGCTCGACCTGGCGGTCTGCATCACCGAGGGGATTCCGGTACGGGACATGGTGTTGGCCCGCGCCGTCCAGGAGCAAAGCAGGACCAGGCTGGTGGGCCCCAACTGCCCCGGCGTGATCACCCCCGGCCAGTGCAAGCTGGGGATCATGCCCGGC
>JAATGX010000143.1 GCA_015688915.1 Desulfuromonadales bacterium | reverse complement strand
TTCCGGGACCAGTGCATAGAGGCTTCCCCGCTGACTGGACAGGACATCCGACAACACCATGCCGGCGGCAAAATCCGGACTCTCATACCCGGGGAAACGGTATGCGACCACAGCCACTCCATGCGACAGGTCCGAGTCAAGTTCCATATCGGCAGGTTTGAGCCGGGGCAGATCAATCGGGGCGCGGGCGGGTAGTTTTTTTCCGGGGATCGATTCAAACAGGCGCCTGACCATGGCCAGGGTATGTTGCGGCTCAACATTGCCGGCTATCACCAGGATTGCGTTGTTTGGCGCGTACCAGTCATCGTAAAACTTCTTGAGCATGGTTCCGGTGGTTTTATCAAAAGAGGCCACGGTGCCAAGCGCATCATGCTCGTAAGGGGTCCCTTCGAACAGTTTGCCCAACAAGCGGGTCTGAAGGACATCCTCCGGGTCGGACAGGTCCTGGACAACCTCCTGCTCAATAGCCCCGCGCTCCTCTCCCCATGCCTTGTCGGAATCGAGGATTCCGGCCATTCTCACCGCTTCGACATGAAGGGCGGTTTCCATGTCTTCGACCGGGACGGTAAAGAAATATTGCGTCAGGGACTGCTGGGTCTGGGCGTTGAAATTCCCGCCCATGGCGGCGATTATGGCTGCCAACTGATCCGCGGAAAGCCCCGGATTGCCGCGGAACACCATGTGTTCCTGGGCATGGGCCATCCCCGGAAAACCGGGAGGGGCCTCATTGGAACCGACAAGGTAGTTGACCTGGGTCGTGACGACCGGCGCAAGTGCGTTCTGCACGATAACCACCCGCAGGCCGTTTTTCAGGGTGGCCTTGGTAACCTCTCCGGATATGGCGGGCCGGGCGCCGGCACAGAGGGAGATTATCAGGGCAAGGACAAGCCACACATTTCGATTGAGTCTGTTCATGGTACCTCCACGATTGTTCGGTAAAGTTCTCATTTGGGTAGTGACGGTTGCACATTCATGGTTTCATACAGGTATGGCGGGTCCGGCGGCGTTTCCAGGTTGCTGACCTCCGCGTGGCTGATGACCCCCATCTTGTCCTTGTCGAGTGAAAAGCGGCCGCTTATGCGATACCAGTCGTTATCCATGACACTGTCCGCCTTGGCATACGTTACCATTACCCCAAGCGGCTGGCTGTCGGCAACACAGCATACGATCAGGAACCTGAACAGGATGAAGGAATCGGGCGGGTGCACTTCCGATTTGAAGCCCTCGTCCTGGCTGAAGGTCTCCTGCCTCAACGCCATTCCCTCCGTGGTTATCCATGTGCCTTGATACTTTTGCGGCTGTTTGATCAGGTCGAGAATCGAGACATGCAGCGGCGCCGGCTCGTTGTTTCTGCGCAGTTCAGCCTGTGCCGGGGGCTTGGCGCCGGTACTGTTCCCGGGGGGCGCCACTGAAGGCATGTTTGCCGCCGTCGCCGCTGCCGTCACCGCCTTTTTCAGGTATGCATAGGTTCCAAGCGGTTTGCCGTATGCCATCCACAAGGCTGCCATCGGCAGAAGGATTATACCGCCACGCACCATATCGGCAAACCGGAGCCTGCGCCCCCCCAGCTCTCCCAATCCGGCAATGACGAAGACAAGAAGGATGGCAAGGGCTCCCCAGAGAAACAGGGCGAACGAGGGGCGAACAAAGGATCGGTAGGCACCGGTCAGGACAAAGGAGAGCAGGGTTATCCACCATGCCAGGTAGATGCCCGAAAACAGGAATGGCCGTGTCATGATCGGTGGCTGTTTCATCTCACACCTGCCGGGATCAGATAGTGAAGGCACCAGGCCGCCGTGAAGACCAGTATGAAGATGCAAACGGAAAGCACCCCGATCGCTTTGCGCCGGAAAACGCCCGTGTACATCAGTACCAGCTTGATATCCAGCATGGGGCCTAACAGCATAAAGGCGAACTGGGCGGAAAACGGCATGACCAACCTGAACGAAGCGGCCACAAAGGCGTCCGCCTCCGAGCAGATGTTGAGCGCCACGGCCAGCGCCATCATGACGAGAATGGCGCTGACCGGGCTTGACGTGAGATGGGCCAGGCTCTGCCGCGAGATCACGGTCTGGAACAGGGCTGCTATGAAGGCGCCGATCACCAGGAACTGCCCCACGTCGATGAAATCCGCAGAGGCGTGCCGGAATGCGTTCATGAGACCATGCCGGGAATGATGTGCCGTAAGGTGATAGCTGTCGCCATGTTCGCACCCGCACGATGGGCCGTGGACATGGTGATCGGTCTTAGGGGCGACAAGAGAGCTTTTGTCCGGATAGAGACGCCCCATGACAAGACCGGCAGCCACGGCGATCAGGTAGCCAACCACCAACCGCAACAGGGCGACCCAACCGTTGAACGAGTAAGCGACCGCCGTGGAAACACCGACTATCGGATTGACCAGCGGCGCCCCGAGAAGAAAGGCGAT